>JAUXCI010000082.1 GCA_030618945.1 Flavobacteriaceae bacterium | reverse complement strand
GATTTTTCAAATGATTAAAATCATTGATTTGTTTCTTCAAAAGCTAAATAAAATACGCTAATAAGAACTATTGTAGGTTCTTTATTTTTTGTATTTGAGTTTACCTAGTTCGATGGCAATACCCGTTCTAGCAAGAATTGAAAAGATAAACGCCCCCATGGCCCATATGCCAATTGTAACCCCAACTTCAGTAAGTGTTGGGAAATATTCAGCTATTTTCCCCCATGGTCCAGGAATAAACCCTGGTACAATAAGCCCAAATCCTTTTTCTATCCAAATTCCTATAAATAACAGGATGCAGGCAAAATATAAAACGTTTAGATTGTTTCGTAATTTGTGAAAAGTTAAGATAATTGTGGCCGTGACGTTCATGGAAATTGCTGTCCAAATCCAAGGAACTAATTTAGCTTTTCCATGCAATCCGAAAAAAAGATAATAAGCACTTTCACTGTGATGTGTAGGCGCATAAAACTCTTTAAATAATTCTGAAATTAACATGATCAAATTTATCTGAGCAGCAACGGTAACTACTAGCGCTATTTTTTTGATGGTTTTATCCTCAATTTTAAAATCTGTATATTTTCTAATGATCGCCAGACAAATGATGATTAGTGAAGGACCGGCTGCAAAGGCCGATGCTAAAAATCTTGGACCAAGAAGCGCATTGTTCCAAAACGGACGTGCCTGTAGGCCTTGATATAAAAATGCAGTTACCAAATGTATGGCGACGGCCCAAAATACCGAGATAAATACTCCTGGAATGTATATTTTAGGGTTGGGTGTTTTCCCTTGGTATCTTTGATATAAAATATAGAATGGTATTGATAAATTTATAAACAGATAACCGTTTAAAACGAGCACATCCCAAGTGAGCATGGAATTAGGAAAGTTGAACACCCCGATAAAGGGAATAATATGCCATAAACGCGCTGGCCCTCCCATATCAGCAACAACAAAGGCCAAACACATGAACAAGGCGGCAACTGCAAGCCCTTCACCTATAAGAACTGCTTGTTTAAAATCAATGTCTTTTAATATATAGGCTGGAAGTACAAGCATGACTGCCGCAGCTGCAACCCCCACCAAAAAAGTAAAATTTGAAATATATAAGCCCCAGCTAACTCTATCGTTCATGCCAGTAACGCTTAGTCCGTGTTCCAATTGCAAAGAATAGCAAAACATACCAACAAGCATGAGAACGGTGAGAAAAGCCATCCAAATATGATAAGAAGGACGACCATAGGTCATGTGAATAATACTGTCTTTTATTAATTTTTTTAATACTTTCATCCTACTTTATTCCAATGATTAATCCATAAAATACCAAAACTTTGGTTCGGTTCCTAAGTCTTCCTTGAGTCGGAAAACTTTTTTGTTTTCAAGTATCCATCTTATTTCACTATCCGGATCCAGCAAGTTTCCAAAAATTCGGGCACCGGTAGGGCAAGCCTCTACACAGGCTGGATTTTTCCCGTTTCTGGTTCTTTGAATACAAAAAGTGCATTTCTCCATGACTCCTTTTTTTCTCAATCTGTTCCCAAGGTAATGTTGATTTTTGTTGACTTCTTGTTCGGGGATCTCAGGAGTGTCCCAGTTGAATCTTCTACCGTCATATGGGCAGGCGGCCATACAATATCTGCACCCGATGCACCAATCGTAGTCAATAACAACCAAGCCATCTTTTTCTCGCCAGGTAGCCTCAACGGGGCATACCTCAATACAGGGTGGATTGTCACAATGAAAACATTGGGTTCCCATATAAAAATGACCCGCTGCCGGAACCTCATGATAATAGGCATCATCTGCCTCTCCAAAATTTAAGCCCTTTCCATCATTCATTTCATGAATCCTGATGTATTGCATCTGGGAGTCTCTATCTTGATTGTTTTCCTCAATACAGGCATTTACACAATCCATATAACCCTGGCACTTGGAAATATTAAAGGCATAGCCAAATAGTACATCTGGCTCTGCATCTTTTGAAGAAAGATTTATTTTGCTGCCATTTCTCAATTCGTATGACCTAACAAGTCTGTCTACCGTATTCCCTCTCTCCTCATCCGACATTAATTTATAGTTACCCTTGAAGTATTCTTCCCATTCAATTTCAGATTTTTCCTTACTGGACTCATCGCCTGTAACACTGCAGGAAGCACTGGCTGCACCTGCACCGATCAATAGCCCAGCTGTGAGTTTTTTAAACGCCTGTCTTCGATTCATGTTAACATCAAAAACCTGGTTGTAACCGTCTTTTATTTCTTTAGGGCTGCTATTACAGCCACCTCCTGAGCAGCCGCATTGATCCTCCTTCTTATCATTAAGGTCCAAAGAAAACCATTTTTTAATATGCTTTTTCATCATGTTTTCTTATCCTTTTTATTTACGTTCACTTACCATAATTGAATTATATCTAGATGGCCATCTTTTTTTGATTGATGGATCATGAGGGTCATGGCATTCTGTACATAGTTTTGATATTCTGCTACCTTGCCAGCCACTTAGGTTTTTACCATGTGCTCCCCCAACCCAATCTTTAACTTCATTATTATGACATTGGTTGCAGAGTTGATAACTGTAATTTAAGTCAATTGATTCACCGGTGATACTTTGTAAGTTGTCCATATCATTATTTATATGACACGACAAGCAAGACATGGTCTTTTTATCTGCATGCTTTAAAGTAATGTCCCAATGCGCTTTTTTACCCAAGCCCTCTGTTTGCAACTGAGATACTGGTTTGGTGTGGCATTCACTGCATTTAAACGATTGTATTTTTTCCTTTCTACTTTGAATATGAAACTGGATATTATTTTCATCTATTAATACCAATGCATCAGGTTCAAATAAATTCTGTTCTTGAATACTGTTTCTTTTGTATTCTATACTTTTTGCCTCTATTTTGTCAATAAGATTGTGGTATTCTTCTTTTTCGCCTTTACAAGACATAACAAGAAAAATAAGAACGCATGACATGATTTTTATAAAAGAAGTTGAAGTCATAAATTTTTATTGTTTAATATCTCTTTTAAATATTCCAATGTCTGCTATTTTTTTTTCATTAATCACATGACATTGACGGCAATTTATTCTGTTTGGATGGGAGGTTCGAATTTCTTTGACTGCACTCGATCCCGCATGACATGACAAACAGTTTTCTCTAAGTTGAATTTGGTGTGGAATAATGGGTGGGCTTCCTAAAAGAGCCTGGTTTTTCAAAGAAGGCGCTGAATTAGATGTAAAGGACGAAGGCGAAAAAAGCTCATTGGTTTTGACCTGAACATGGCATTGCACACAGTTTAATTTATCAGGATGTGGGCTCACAGGGGTATAGGCATTAAATTTTTCAACAAAGCCTCCATTTTCATGGCATTTAAGACATTCTTTTGCGCCAATACTCCCTTCAAAAACAGGGTGTGGTATTGACGGAGGAGCTCCGTAAAATGCTCTGTTTTCATAGTATGTTTTAAGATCTCTCTGATGCTCTTGGTCTAATGGCATGATGGAGTATTCCAAAGCGAAGGAAGAGCGATCAAAAACGCCTTTCTCAGAGGGAATGTGTGAAGATTCACTAATTTTAGTATTGACAATATGCGCCTCCTCATGAGATGAAAAATAACTAAAGCTCCATACAACAATGATGCTAGCAGTTAATATAACAAATAAGAATATGATAAAAAATCGTTTCATGTCTTCTATGTGTCTTAAACCTTTTCTATTTTGACCGCACATTTCTTATAGTCCGGCTCTTTTGATATAGGACAAAAAGCATCCAGTGTTACGTCATTAATCATCATATTTTCATCAAAAAACGGCACAAAAACCTGCCCTTTCGTCGGCAGTCCTCTTTCATTAATTGAGGCAGGTAGAATAGTTGTTCCTCTTCTAGAAACCACCTTTATTTTTTCTCCGTTTTGAATCCCATAGGAAGCTGCATCATCAGGATGAAGTTCGACGTATGCATGAGGCATGGCTTTATGTAATACAGGAATTCTTCTGGTCATAGAACCCGTGTGCCAATGCTCAATCACTCTACCGGTATTCAGCCAAAATGGGTACTCATCATCTGGAAATTCGGCAGCTGGTTCATAGGGCCTTTGCCAGATCACAGCTTTTCCATCTGGTTTGCCATAAAAATCAAAAGTTTTTCCGTTTGAACAGGCAGGGTCATAAGTGGCGTTATATCTCCATTTAGTTTCTTTACCATCTACAAAAGGCCAAATAACACCTGACTTTTTCTTTAAAACTTCCAGAGGTGCCATACCGTGTTTCTTACCTTCGTGAAACTGTCTATATTCGTTATAAATTTCTTCTTCATGATTTTCTTTTGAATACGGAAAGAGATCTGCAAAGCCCATTCTTCGAGCTACCTCAATGGTTTGCCATGCATCAGCCATAGCTTCACCAGGAGGGTCTATCATTTTTTCCCAATGTTGGGTTCTTCTTTCTGAATTTCCATACATTCCGGTTTTTTCTATATGCCAGGCTGCAGGTAAAATAACGTCCGCAACATCAGAAGTAGGCGTTGGAAACACATCGGAAACAACGATAAATCGATCTTCTTTTTGGGCGCCTTTGGTATACCGACTTACATTTGGCAAAGAAACGACGGGATTGGTTACTTGGGTCCAAATGAATTTGATATCACCTCTGTCCAAGGCTCTAAACATTTCTGTAGCGTGATAAGTGGGTTTAGAAGGAATTCTTTCAACCGGAACTTTCCAGATTTTTGCAGCGAATTCTCGGTGCTTTTCATTTGTTACCACTCCTTTAGGCAACTTGTGGGTAAAAGTTCCAACTTCCCTTGCCGTTCCACATGCACTTGGCTGACCTGTTAATGAAAAAGGCCCGTTTCCAGGTTGAGAAATTTTCCCGGTCAAGAGGTGAATATTATAGATAAGATTATTCATCCATGTACCCCTTGTATGTTGATTAACACCCATACACCAATAAGAAACTACTTTTTTATTGGGGTCACCATATAAGTTTGCCAAATATTTGATGTCTTTTACTGAGACTCCGGATAAGCCGGAAACCTTTTCAGGAGTATAATCTTTTAGAAATTCTTTGTATTCGTTAAAATCGATTTTTTCAGGACTGTCTTTGAAATTGAATTTATCTTCGGTTCCGTAACCAATATTGGTTAAGCCTTTGTTGAAATTACAGTGGTCCTCTACAAATTTTTGATTTACCCACCCGTTGTTGATGATTTCATATGCAATGGCATTGGCAACAGCTAGATCTGTTTGTGGATGGAATAATATTGATCTGTTAGATGCTCCGCTTGATCGGGTCGTTCTTGTTGCAAAGTCAATTATTTCAGCGCCCCTTTTAAGTTGTTGATCAAGCATTCTGGAAAATAAAACAGGGTGCATTTCAGCCATATTGTTTCCCCAGGTAATAAAGACGTCTGCCTGGTCAATATCGTCATAACAACCCATGGGTTCATCGGCTCCAAAACTGGTTAAAAATCCGGTAACGGCACTGGCCATACACAAGCGGGCGTTGCAATCCAGATTATTAGTACCAATCGCACCTTTCATAAATTTGGAAGCCACATAGCCTTCGGGAATTGTGGATTGTCCGGAAGTATACATGGCTACGGCATCTTTGCCATGGGTTTCAATAGTCTCCATCATTTTCGAAGCTACAAGATCTAAAGCCTCTTCCATTGAAGTTTCAACATATTTACCATCTTTTTTAACAAGCGGTTTTGTCAATCTATCTTCAGCATACATGCATATAGTTTGATGATAGCCCTTGACACAGCACAACCCTTTGTTAACAGATGAATTTGGGTCACCTTTTACGGCAACTGCCTTATTGTTTTCCAACCCTACGAGAATACCACAACCAACACCGCAAAATCGACAAGGTGCTTTTTTCCATTCGAGATCTCCTAATAATGCAATATCAGCTTCCTGTTCTGCTGCAAATATAATTCCAGGAAAAAGAGAAGCCGCAGCAGTCATGGCAGAAATTGCAGCCATTTTTTTTAAAAATTCTCGTCTACTTTTTACTTTGTTAATCATAATATATTTCGAAAATTAGGTATTGACTTCAAACCCTGAAACCATGGTAAGCATCTTTAAGTTATCTAGAGTGTTTATTTTTGATACAAGAAGTATGTCTTCTTCTTCATTTAGCGTGTCTGTAACAAGAACAGCTATTTCTTCATTGGTTGAAGGGATTATTTCACATCCTCTAAGAGCGGAAAGTTCCACAATAAGCTCATTGAATTTGCCCGTATGCGGACGAGCAAGGTAACTTTTAACAGGCATGGTAAGTAATTTGTGTGACTAAAGTTACAAATTTAATAAGAACAAATTCGATAGGCTAATTTATTTTAATTAAAAATAAAGCTAAATATGGAATCACATAAGAAGGTGGTGCAGAATTAAAAAGACAAGATATTTTTAAAGAGTATCCCCCACACTCGAAATTACGAGGGGTCATAATGCTAGTTTGTATTTAAGAATTTATGGCAAAATAAGAAACAACCCAATCTGAATAAATGGGAGGTCAAAACTATTTCTCAAGGTTAATTGTCCTAAAGGCTATAAAAAAAACGCAATAAATATTTTTTTTATTTTACTCCTTTTTTAATTTCTTCTACTACATCAGGATTGAGTAAAGTGGAAATGTCACCTAAATTCTCCGCGTCCTTAGAAGCAATTTTTCTCAAGATCCTCCGCATAATTTTACCGGATCTTGTTTTAGGCAGACCCGAAACAAATTGAACTTTGTCAAGCTTGGCAATAGCCCCAATGCTATCAGATATGATTTGATTGATCTCAACTTTCAATATATCATCTGAAGTTTTGCATTCATCATATTTGGTAACAAAGGCATATAAGGCATTTCCTTTTAAATCATGTGGGAAGCCAACAACTGCGCATTCAACTATGTCAGCATGTTCATCAATAGCGTTTTCAATGGGGGCCGTTCCCAGATTATGACCAGAAACGATGACAACATCATCAACTCTACCAGTAATTCTATAGTTGCCACTTGCATCCCGGTAGGCGCCGTCGCCTGTGAAATACATATTTTTATATGTGGAAAAATAAGTGTCTTTATAGCGTTGATGGTCACCAAAAATGGTTCTGGCTATCGAAGGCCAGGGTGCTTTCATGGCCAATCTTCCCTCAGCCGGTTCCATATTCTTCTGTTTTATTTCCTTGCCGTGTTCATCCATTATAATCGGTTGAACGCCAGGTAGCGGTAAAGTAGCAAAAGTAGGACGAGTTGGAGTAACCCCCGCAATGGGTGAAATCATTATAGCTCCTGTTTCTGTTTGCCACCAGGTGTCAACGATGGGGCAATTGGTTTTTCCAATATTGTCATTATACCAGTGCCACGCCTCTTCATTGATCGGTTCTCCCACTGATCCCAAAACCTTTAAACTTGAAAGGTCATGTTTTTCTACCAAGCTAAGCGGATGTTTGGCCAATGCCCTGATGGCAGTTGGAGCGGTGTAAAAATGTGTGATCTTTAGTTTGTCAACGATTTCCCAGAATCTTCCATAATCGGGATAGGAGGGTACTCCTTCAAACATCACAGTAGTAGCACCAGCACAAAGCGGTCCGTAAATAATATAGGAATGCCCGGTTACCCAACCAATATCGGCAGTACACCAATAAACGTCATCTTTTTTGCATTGAAAAACATTCTCAAATGTATAGGTGGCACCTACCATATATCCGCCAGTGGTATGCACCATTCCTTTTGGTTTTCCGGTTGAACCTGAGGTGTATAGAATAAACAGCAGGTCTTCAGCATCCATAGATTCAGCCTCACATTGATTATCAACTTTTTGTAATTCATCAAACCAAAATTTATCTCTGCCCACAGTCATTTTGGTTGGTTCCACTGTTCTTCTATAAACAATCATAGTCTCTACTGAAGGTGCATTTTCCAAAGCCTGATCACAAACTTGTTTTAGATTGATGGCTTTGGTACCCCTGTATACTTCATTTGCCGTTATCAGCATTTTACATTGTGAATCGTTTATTCTACTGGAAAGCGCAGAAGAAGAAAACCCAGCAAACACGATAGAGTGTACTGCGCCAATTCTGGCACAAGCTAGCATGGCAATGGCTAATTCAGGGATCATTGGCATATACAAACACACACGATCACCTTTTTTAATGCCATTATTTTTTAGCACATTGGCGAAGCGGGATACTTTTACAAAAAGTTGTCGATAGGATATATACCTTGATTCTTCATCCGGATCATTAGGTTCCCATATAATTGCTGTTTTGTTGCCTATGGTTTCCAAATGCCTGTCCAGACAATTTTCAGTTATATTTAGTTTCGCGCCTTGAAACCACTTTATTTCCGGTTTATCAAAATCAAAATCCAATACTTTATCCCATTTTTTCTGCCAATGAAAGTGTTCAGCAACTTCGGCCCAAAAGCCTTCAGGATCTTTGACACTTTGTTCATACTTAGCTTTATATTCTCTAAAAGTGGTGATTTGTAAAGATTTCATAAAATTTGTAATTAGTTTTCCCTACCGATTAAATCGGAATTTGGATGATTGATAAACTCAGCTTTATACTAGATTAGACCAAGATAAAATTAAACATATTTATTATATAAAAAATTCGACGAACGACTATTTATGCTTGTTAATGATCCTGAGGAGTTCCAACACCAGAAGGAATTCTAATATTCTCCACCAGTTCCTGAATATTTTGCGGAGGCTTCGGGCTGATAAATGCAATCAGTAATGACACAACAAAGTTGATGATCATCGCAACAGTCCCAAAACCTTCCGGGGATATGCCGAACCACCAATCAGACTTCGTTCCACCTCCGAACCAGTCGAATTTAAATTTCATCATATAGTACAGCATAAATAACATCCCGATTACCATCCCGGCAACGGCGCCTTCCTTGTTCATGCGTTTTACAAAAATGCCTAGAATGATGGCTGGAAAAAAAGATGCTGCTGCCAAACCGAAAGCCAATGCGACTGTAGCTGCAACAAAATCTGGCGGATTAATGCCAAAATAGCCCGCGATAGAAACAGCAAAAACAGCTGAGATTCTTGCGATGATCAATTCACCTTTTTCAGAAATTTTAGGGTAGATCATTTTTTTAATAAGATCATGAGATATAGAAGCCGAAATGACCAAAAGCAAGCCAGCGGCTGTTGATAAGGCGGCTGCGAGTCCTCCGGCAGCAACCAAAGCAATTACCCAGTTTGGTAAATCAGCAATTTCCGGATTGGCAAGCACCATGATGTCCTTATCAATCGTGAGTTCGTTAAGCATGGGATCTGCCAGGTATTGAACTATTCCATCCTCATTTTTATCAGTGAATTTGAGCAGACCCGTTTTTTCCCAATTAGCAACCCAAGAAGGGAGACTGCTATATGTTTTGTTGGATATGGTTTCTATCATATTTGTTC
>JAUXCI010000180.1 GCA_030618945.1 Flavobacteriaceae bacterium | reverse complement strand
CATCCATTCAATTGACAAGCCATTGTCTACAAATGAGAGCACCTCAATCTTATCAATATATCCTGCCTCCAATGCCCATGAACATATACTTTTTACCGCATTAAATTCTCCTTCCGATACTCTGGTTGATGCTATCTCAATACGATCAACCTTGAGTTCTTCTAACAACAATTTTGATATAGTGAGTTTTTCAGACGCAGAAAATGACACCCCATTGGTTTGTTCTCCATCCCTGAGGGTGGTGTCCATTATTTCTATTTTTCGTCTATTAGTCATATATAAAAGGTTTTAAAAAGGTCTTTGAGTTTCAAATTGTTCTATCTCTGTTATTATGTTTTGCAGGTAGTCAATATCATCGAAACCATTGAGCATATTTTCTTTTTTGTATCCGTTGATGTCAAAGTTTTCTGATTGTCCGGTTCCTGTCAAACTCACCTCCTGCTTTTGAAGGTCAACGAGAATTTCTGCATTTGGATCTTTATCAATTGCTTGAAAAATGCTAATGGCCATTTTTTCACTCACTTGCACCGGTAAAACCCCTACGTTTAAGCAGTTATTTTTAAAAATGTCTGCAAAAAAACTAGAGATTACACATCTGAAACCAAAATCATATACGGCCCATGCCGCGTGTTCCCGAGACGAACCCGAGCCAAAATTTCTTCCGCCAACAAGGATTTTACCACTGTAAATACCTTTATTCAATACAAAATCAGCTTTAGGAGATCCGTCGTTGTTATACCGCCAGTCTCTAAATAAATTATCTCCAAAACCCGTTCTTTCGGTTGCTTTTAAAAATCTGGCCGGAATGATCTGGTCAGTGTCAACATTTTCTATAGGTAGTGGGTAAGCACTGCTTTTTAATATTGTAAACTTATCGTATGCCATGTCTTTTATTATTATTTCTTATGATAAAATATTTGATTTTTAAAGCAAATCCCTTGGATCAGTTACCACACCAGTAACAGCTGCAGCAGCAGCCACAAGCGGACTTGCAAGTAAGGTTCTTGAACCGGGGCCCTGTCTTCCTTCAAAATTCCGGTTAGAAGTACTTACCGCATATTTCCCCGCAGGAACTTTATCATCATTCATTGCGAGGCAGGCGGAACAACCAGGTTGACGCAGTTCAAAACCTGAGGCTTCCAAAACATCAAGTATCCCTTCTTTTTTAATCTGATCTTCAACAATATGAGATCCAGGAACGAGCCAGGCCGTTACGTGGTCAGCTTTTTTTCTTCCTTTTACTATAGAAGCGAAAGCCCTGAAATCTTCAATACGCCCGTTGGTACAACTTCCTAGAAAAACATAATCAATTCTTTTGTCTTTCATGGCATCTCCTTCATTGAAACCCATATAATTCAATGACTTATCATATGTTGTCTTTCCACCATCAAGGTCTTTTGCCAAGGGAATATCTTTTGATATCCCAATGCCCATTCCAGGATTAGTTCCAAAGGTTATCATCGGTTCAATCTGGGAAGCTTCGAAGGTGAATTCTTTATCGAATTCTGCTCCATCTTCCGTTTTTAAAGTTTTCCAATAAGCCAAAGCATTGTCCCATGCTTGTCCTTTCGGACTATATTGTCTTCCCTTAAGATAGGAGTAGGTTTTTTCATCAGGAGCGATCATGCCGCCTCTTGCTCCCATTTCAATACTAAGGTTGCAAACGGTCATTCTACCTTCCATACTCATTTCTTCAAAAACGTCTCCAGAATATTCAACAAAATATCCGGTTGCTCCAGAAGTTGTAAGCTGAGCAATAATAAAAAGTGCCACATCTTTGGGTCCCACACCAAGTCCAAGCGTTCCGTTAATATTAATACGCATTTTTTTTGGTTTGGGTTGCATGATGCATTGTGTAGATAAAACCATTTCTACCTCAGAAGTCCCTATTCCAAAGGCAATGGCACCAAAAGCGCCATGAGTCGATGTATGTGAATCTCCACAAACAATAGTAAATCCTGGTAAGGTAATACCGTGTTCGGGACCAACTACATGTACAATCCCATTATTTTGATCACCCAAACCCCAATGAACTATTCCATATTTTTTGGCGTTTCGCTCTAAGGTCTCCAGTTGATTAGCTGATAAAGGATCTTCTACAGGCAAATGTTGATTTATCGTTGGTGTGTTATGATCAGCTGTAGCGAAAGTCCTTTCAGGGTATCTAACACCCAAGCCTCTGCTTTCCAGGCCAAGAAAAGCTACTGGACTGGTTACTTCGTGGATAAAATGACGGTCTATAAAAAAAACATCCGGTCCATCTTCAATCTTCCTTACCACATGGGCATCCCAAACTTTGTCAAATAATGTATTGCTCATTTTTATTTTATATTTCTTTGATTTTTTATTTTGTTGATAGCAAATGCAAATTTATTTTTTTCAATCATTCTTTAAATAATATTTATTGAAAATTTACAATGTCCAAGGCCCAATCTTTATTCCACAAAAGTATCTCCGGATTAAAGCATGGGTAATTTTTCAATTCTAATTGAATATTTGAAATAAAAACACTGCTTTCATTATTAAATTTTCAAGTTTTTATTGATAAAATGCATATCCTCTATAAAAATCAATTTATGACAGTTCAAAAAGCAGACAGTTTTCATTTATTGATCAAAATAAATACGATTTTTAAGTCCTTTTTTATAAGCTTTTTATTCTATATTTATCCGATAACAACAAACCTTATATTATGAAACTTCAGCACTATACTTTTCTTTTGATCTTTTTATCATTTTCTCTCTTTGCGCAATCTCCTCCTCCCGAAAGTGAATATAGCTTAAATAAAAGGGCAAAGAAAATTCATGAATCAGTGATTACCATTGACACACATAATGACATTAATGTGAAAAATTTTACAGATGAAGTTAACTATACTCAAAATATTGACACTCAGGTCAATCTTCCTAAAATGGAGGAAGGAGGACTGGATGTCTCATGGTTGATCGTCTATACGGGTCAAGGAAAGCTAGACAAAGAGGGTTATAAAAAAGCCTATAAAAATGCGATAGACAAATTTGACGCCATTGACAGATTGGTCAATGACTATGCACCAGATCAGATCGAATTAGCCCTTACTTCAGCAGACGTCAAAAGAATTATCACCTCTGGTAAAAAGGTTGCAATGATTGGGGTTGAAAATGCATATCCTGTTGGAGAAAATTTAAAAAACATAGAAAAGTTTCATAAACGTGGCGCCAGGTACATGTCTTTGGCCCATAATTGTCATAGTCAGTTTTGCAATACCAATACTGGAGAAGAAGATGATGTTTGGCTTTATAATGGTCTAAGTGATCTTGGAAGAAAGGCCATTGAAGAAATGAATAGAGTTGGTATCATGATAGATATTTCACATCCGTCTAAAGAAGCTAACATGCAAATGATACAACTATCAAAGGCTCCGGTTATTGCCTCTCATTCTTCAGCTCGGGCATTGTGCGATGTAAGTAGGAATCTTGATGATCAATTGTTGGCCATGATCAAAACCAATGGTGGCGTAGTTCAAACAGTAGCTCTTAATAGCTATCTCAACCTTGAAAAATATGACGCCAATATGGCTGCAAGTAAAGACTTATACAAAGAAGTTGCTAAAGAGTTAGATATTGAATTTTTAGAATGGGATGACGTCAAAAATTTATCTGGAGATGCCCAGGAAGCGGCATATACTAATTATGAAAAAATCTTAAAAACGGCTTCACCAAGAAAAAAGGATATCAACGCTAAATTCCCGTTGGTTAACGTAAAAGATTTTGCTAATCACATAGACTATCTCGTTAGTAAAATGGGTGTAGATTACGTAGGCATAAGTTCCGACTTTGACGGTGGTGGCGGCATTGAAGGATGGGATGATGCTTCTGAAACCTTTAATGTAACGCTGGAATTGGTGAAAAGAGGTTATTCTGAAGAAGATATTGCCAAGTTATGGGGCCTCAATTTATTAAGAGTCCTTGATGAGGTTCAAGAAGTGGCCTTAAAACTCCAAAATTAATTCTCCGGGGTAATCATGATATGGGCATTGTATTTTCCAGGAAACATCAACCAGGGATGACTTGATGCATTAGGTGCAAGCGATAAACCCGTGCTTTCCTGAGTTGCGTATGGTATATAAACGACATACCTGTATTTTGCATTTTCAATAAGTCCTGAATCTGTATTATAAAAACCATTTTTCCCATGATAAATGTGCAAAGTGGCTGGTGTTTCAGGCAAGCTCATCTTTCCTGATTTGGCTTCTTCTTCCCTTATGGCTTCTTTCTCCTCCCTCGATTTACCTTCAGTATTCAAAGTTCTTCCTTTTGCCATCATTGGTTCTAAACTTATATGGTAACCAACTACCTGGAAGCCATCTTTTTCAGGATCATCAGCAATACAAACAAATTCATTACTTCCTTCTCTTAATACCATAAATTCTCCTGATTCTCCATATCCATAGACCATAGCCTTATCTCTTACTTCAACAGGCGCAGCCAGTAAAGCTGATGCAATTTGTTGTTCAGCATTAAGTTTCTGATTCACAACACTATCATTAACAATCGATTTAGTTGCTTCTTCTGTTTGAGGCTTTAAAATTTCATTTTTTTTATAAGAAGGCTTGCCACAGCTTGACATTAAAATAATTAAGCTAAATAAAATTATAATAGATCTCATGATTAAGTTTTTAATAAAGAATCCTGCTAATATAAATTATTTTGGGCTTATTATAAAAATAATTTTGAATTCAAAAAAGGCGATCTGTTAAAGTTTATGAAATTATAATCGCAACACAATTTTTAAGGCAGCCTTACGTTTAAGGAATAATTAAGTTCTTAACTTTAATAAAATTGCTAAAATTATCCGAGAGAAAATATTAAAGGGATAAAAATTAAAAAAAGTCATATTTAGTAAAACAGCCTTGAGGGGGGCTTATGATCAAAATAAAACATTTGCTACTTGTTAAATGTTCAACTATTGAAACTAACTATGACTTTTTTTTATGTCCAAAATCTTCAATTTCACGCCTGCCGGATGATCAGGCAAAATTCTATTCTACTCATTTTTTCCTTTTTGATTTAATGAGTGAATTCTTTATTAGTATAAAGGATATTCTTTTTTTGTCCTTTTGCCTAGATACAAATAAAGCGATAGCGAATTCACGAATTCCTTAATACAAATATAAGATGGATGAGTAAAAGAACGAAAAATAAAATAGGCCGTTTTCGACACAACTAGACTTCGTTGTTGAGATGAAACTTTGAGATTCGAAATTTAATTTTTAAATGCATGAATGCTTGACCGCGAGAATTCTTGATTATAATTCTCAACTAAAATCATTGTTTAGATCGAAGCTTTTACGCCAGTGTATGTTAAAAAGTGCGTAAAGAATTTTTGAATCCTTGGAAGAAATTTAGCACTTTGAAAACGATTTTTAGGCGTTCGATAGAAAAGCCTAAAAAACACCTTCGTAAAAGACTCCTTTTTTTTGGTTCTTTTTTTTTGGAGGAGCAAAAAAAGATGAACAAATCAATTCAACTT
>JAUXCI010000118.1 GCA_030618945.1 Flavobacteriaceae bacterium | reverse complement strand
TGGATTACCCGAAGGAAGTTATGACTTTTCGACAAGACCTCCTCAACCCATTGAATCCTATCGTCAGTTTTTTGCAAGTATCGATGTTGATTTAACCAAAATAAAGACAAATTCTGGTTTTTTAAAAACCCTGTTTAATGTTTTCAACTATGTCAAAGTACCCGCTCCCAGCCTTGAATACAGGAGCAATGGTGAGTTTGTTTTTCATTTTTTATACTTTTAACATAAGCTACTCAACCTGTACACTTTAAGTCAATTAACATTCATTTAACTTAAAATGACTTATCTTTGCATTGTTATATGTAATTTTTAGGTACTCCCTAACTAAAAAATACTATTATGAAAAAGAATTTATTTTTGATCGGCTTATGTGCTGTCGTAATAACCGGTTTCACCAAAGACAATTCCTTTTTTTTTAAAGAGTCAAAACAAGCCAGGTATAATCTACACGAAGCGAATGCGATTCATACTGTGAGCAAAAGTGTGGTCCCCTTTGAAATTTTATACACTCCTGCAGCTGATAATTTATACATAGGATTTAAAGAAGCCATAGCTTTTAAAGAATCACGTGGAAATTATAAAAAAATCAATACCCTGGGTTATCTTGGAAAATATCAATTTGGAAAATCCACATTGAATCGAATCAGAATCTATGACACATATTCTTTTTTAAACGATCCTAAGTTACAGGAGGAGGCGTTTTACAAGCTTTGCTCTCTTAACAAATGGATACTTATCCGGGATATCAAAAGAAGTGTTGGCCGCGAAATAAACGGAGTCGAGATCACTGAATCCGGCATTCTTGCAGCAGCACATTTGGCTGGGGCAGGAAATGTTAAAAAATATTTACGTAGTAATGGTGAATTAAATTCAGCCGACGCCTATGGAACTGACGTACAGCTTTATATGAAGCGATTTGCCGGCTACGACACTTCCTTTATCAAGCCTGAGAAAAATGCCAGAATTTAATATTTGTGGAATATAAAAATACAGGGTCTTTTATGAAGGTCTATGTTTTCGGTCTTCCAGTCTGTGACTGTTAAGGTTTTGATATATTCGGTTGGCAAAGTCAGGTCAACTGCTACACAAAGATAAGTGGATGGCGTTAAGGCCTTTTTAAGCTCATCAAATAGTTTTTGGTTGCGGTAAGGCGTTTCAATAAATATTTGAGACTGATTTTGCTGTTTAGAATTCTTTTCTAATTCCTTAATCTTCTTTTTCCTTTCTACCTTTTCTATTGGCAGGTATCCATTAAAAGCAAAATTTTGTCCATTTAGACCTGAGCCCATCATGGCAAGAATAATAGATGAAGGCCCCACCAACGGGACAACCCTCACCCTTTTAAGGTGCGCTAACATAACGACATTAGCTCCAGGATCCGCAATAGCCGGAACCCCTGCTTCAGATAATAAACCTACGCTAATTCCCTTAAAACAAGGGTCAATAAAAGATTTTGATTCAAACTCACTTGTATATTTATCTAAAACAAAAATTCTTAATGATGCCTGAGATTTTCGAGGAGCAATTTTTTTGATAAAACTTCTTGCTGATTTTTCATTTTCAACGATAAAAAAATTGAGGTTTTCTACATTTTTTTTTACCGAAATCGGAAGGACCTCCAGTGGCTCATTAGGACCCAGAGTTGTGGGTATCAAAATTAAATTGCCAAAATTATTCTGCATGATTCAATTTATTTACGATTTTGTCACAGACGGTATCCAACATTTCAAATACCTTTTCAAAACCTCTTTCACCTCCGTAATAGGGGTCAGGAACTTCCATGGACTGACCGGGAGAAATATCTTCCAGAATTAATTTTACTTTCAATCTGTCATCATCATTTCTGGCCATCGAGAGTACGTCAATCAAATTTGACTTATCCATCACAAATATATGGTCAAACTCATCAAAATCCTCCTCAATAAATTTGCGGCAGGCCTGATCAGTAATATCTATGCCATTAGTCCTGGCAATATCAATTGATCTTGGATCAGGTAATTCGCCAATGTGCCAACCTCCTGTTCCTGCAGAATCAATATGTATTTTTGAGCTATTTACTTTAGACTTTAAGATTCCTTCAGCTAATGGTGACCTGCAAATATTTCCCAGACATACCATCAATACCTTAACCATAAAGATTTCGTTTTTTAGAAGGTAAGTTTTTTTGTCAATTCATCCACGTATTTACGGAATTGCTTATCCGTTTCTGTGAGATTATCAACCGTTTTACAAGCGTGCAAAACAGTAGCGTGGTCACGACTTCCAATCTGAGAACCAATACTGGCCAGAGAAGCCTTAGTCATTCGTTTTGCAAAAAACATCGCTAATTGACGCGCCTGTACAATGTGTCTTTTTCTTGTTTTTGACTGAAGTGTAGTAACATCCATTTCAAAATACTTGGATACAACTTTTTGAATATAGTCAATAGACACTTCCTTTTTGGTGTTCTTTACAAACTTGTCAACTATCTGTTTGGTTAAAGAAAGTGTAAATTCTTTTCGGTTAAATGAAGCCTGAGCAATCAAGGAAATCAACACCCCTTCCAACTCTCTAACATTTGTTTTGATGTTTTTAGCGATATATTCAACAATCTCTTCAGGTATTTCTACCCCATCTCTAAACATTTTGCTTTGCAATATGCTGATTCTGGTCTCGTAATCAGGAGCAACTAATTCTGCAGACAATCCCCATTTAAATCTGGACAAAAGTCTTTGTTCAATATCCTGCATATCAACAGGAGCCTTATCAGACGTAAGAATAACCTGTTTCCCATTTTGATGTAAATGGTTGAAAATATGAAAAAATACGTCCTGAGTTCCTGATTTGCCCGATAAAAACTGAACGTCATCAACTATAAGCACATCAATCATTTGATAGAAATGAATAAAATCATTTCTGGTATTCGCTTTTACAGAATCTATAAACTGTTGTGTGAATTTTTCGGCAGAGATATACAATACCGTTTTTTCAGGATAACGTTCCTTAATACGAACCCCTATAGCCTGAGCGATGTGGGTTTTTCCTAACCCCACTCCTCCATAAACAAGTAATGGGTTGAACGACGTTCCGCCTGGCTTGTTAGAAACCGCCATACTTGCAGATCTTGCCAAACGGTTAGAATCTCCTTCAATAAAATTTTCAAAATTATAATTAGGGTTCAATTGTGACTCAATTTTCACTTTCTGTATCCCTGGAATAACAAATGGATTTTTTAATTCTCTTTTATCAATTTCCAAAGGAATTGTAACACCTTGAGAATTAAACGGTTTTTTATTTGAACTTGGAAATTTTACCGTGTGTGGTTTTTTATTACTGTAGGTGTTTTCCATTCGAACATCATATACTAATTTCGCCTGATCTCCCAGCTCTCTAATCAAAGCAACTCTCAATAATTTAATATAATGCTCCTCCAGCCATTCAAAAAAGAATTTACTAGGCACCTGTATCGTTAAAACATCTCCTCCAATTTTTATTGGTTTTATCGGCTCAAACCATGTTTTATAGGCTTGAGGCTTAATATTGTCCTTTATAAAAAGCAGACAATTATTCCATACAGAAGAGGCTGTTCTCGTCATTTAATCAAAATATTTTGAATTAATATAGTTCCCTTTTTTTTGTAAAAATAGGCTATCCTATTTCCACTACAAATTTGTGAATAAAGTTTATTATAAAAAAATAAATTTGCTATTGATTCTTATTTATTTTTTGCTTAAACTGTGCGACTGCAAAATACAAAAAAATGATCATCAATCAAACAATTATTAGGGTAAGGTATGGCGAAACTGACCAAATGGGTTATGTTTACTACGGAAACTACGCCCAATTTTTTGAAGTTGGAAGAGTTGAATGGCTACGCAGTTTAGGAACCGATTACAAAAGCCTTGAAGAATCAGGAATCATGTTACCCGTCACACAGCTGAATGTCAATTATTTAAAACCGGCTAAATACGATGACTTATTAACAATTAAGACCATTTTAAATAAAAAACCTCTCGTTAAAATTGATTTCGATTTTGAAATAATAAACGAAAAAAAAGAAATACTTACTACCGGATTTACCCGTTTGGTTTTTATGGACATGAATAAAAATAAACCGGTAAAAGCACCTCAGCATTTATTGGATCAGATATATGCCGAATTCAAGTGACCTCAATAATTTTTACGCATCTTAGATCTTTAAACTTGTCCATGACTTGAATCGCTTTGTTTTTCCTAACTGATATTTCAAACAAACAGTCCAGTTCCATTTTTTTGCTTAAGATACCTAAGTCGTTTTCCTTAATGACTCGCATAACTTTATCCATATGTACATATTCAAATTGCAGAGAAAAATTTTCCTTTAAGGTTTTTTCAACAATAACAGCGTTTTCCAATGCCATCTTGGCCGCTGTTTTATAAGCTGTTACCAATCCACCTACCCCTAACTTGGTCCCACCAAAATACCTTATGACCACCAACATAACATTAGTAACATTAAAGGATTGGATCTGACCATAAATAGGTTTTCCTGCACTGTTATTTGGTTCTCCGTCATCATTATATCTAAAAACGGGCTTTTCAACTCCAAGCTGCCAGGCATAACACCAGTGCCGGGCCTTAGGGTGTTCTTTCTTTTGAGCCATTAAGATCGTATCCACTTCTTCCTGGCTTGATAAGGGATAGGCATAGCCTAAGAACTTACTGCCCTTCTCTTTAAAAACATCACCTACCGCCAGTTTATCTAAAGTTTTGAATTCATCGCTACTACTCATATGCTTACAAACTATTATTGTACCAAATTAAACGATCGTCAAGGATGCTTTCTTCTTTATCAACTGCCTCATAAAGTTTCGGGGCTTTAATTCCTCCTCCCAGTTTTATATCTCCATAAAACACTCGGGCCTCATCCCATAAATCTGCCTTTAAAAATTCATTCAAAGTGATGGCTCCACCCTCAACAATTAGTGACTGAATATTGTTTTGAAACAAATAATACATAATTTGATCTATAATATTATTTGAAAAATCCAGTTGGACGAATTTCACGCAGGATTTAGTGCTGTTTTTTTTTGAATTAAATATTACCGTTTCAAACTTACCGTCGTATATATGCCTCTCATCAGGTATTTCCAGATTTTTATCTATGGCCATTCGAAGTATCGGAAACCCTTTAAAATCTCTGGTATTCAACCTGGGGTTATCCTGTAGAGCAGTATTTTTACCCACAAGAATAGAAGCCTCCTGAGCTCTCCAGTGGTGAACTCTTTGTCTGGAAAAAATGTTTGAGATCCATATGGGCCTTCCTTTTTGTTCCCCTTTATCACCGGGGAAAATATAGGCATCGGCACTTTGTGCCCATTTCAATATGATATAGGGCCTTTTTTTCTCGTGAAAAGTGATAAACCGTTTATTTAATACCTGACATTCCTTTTCTAATATACCAGAAATCACCTCTACCCCATGTTTTTCCATACGGACTATACCCTGTCCTTTCACCTTTTCATTTATATCGACGACGCCTATCACAACTTTTTTTATCTTTTCTCTGATTATCAGATCAGCACATGGAGGCGTTCTTCCATGATGTGAACAAGGTTCAAGGTTAACGTATAAGGTTGATTTTGATAATAAGCCCTGGTCCTTTACTGACTTGATGGCATTCACTTCTGCATGAGGTTCTCCTGCCCTTTGATGCCATCCCTCACCTATGATTTCTCCATTATATACAATTACACAGCCTACCAAGGGATTGGGATAAGTGGATCCGAGTCCGTTCCTGGCTAATTCCAGGCAACGTTGCATATATTTTTCGTGAATAATCATGATCCTTGGCTTGATTTGCGAAATTATAAAAAGATTATCTTTCTTATTCCCTTAGTTAAGATATTTTTAGGAAAAGAAAATACTTTATAAATAATTTAACCAACTTTATAAAACTGTAATTTAACGTATATTTCGCAACATTTATGCGTAATGAATTTAATTCAATATCAATATGACCCTTATTGAGCTAAAAAAAATATTTCTCCTTGAGTTAAAAGAAACTTTCCCTGTGGAGGAAATTGAAAGCTTCTTTTTTCTGCTTATGGAGCACCACCTAAATAAACGAAGATTAGATTTAGCTTTACAGCCTGATTTTAATGTAGACGCACAGATTAAGATCCATTTCGAAACTGCCCTTGCTCAATTAAAAAAGGAATTCCCCATCCAGTACATTATTGGCAAAACTGAATTTCTGGGACTTACATTTGAAGTTAACCAGCACGTACTCATTCCCAGACCTGAAACCGAAGAGCTGGTTACTTGGGTACTGAATTTACATAAACATAAAAAACACTTGCACATTTTAGACATTGGCACAGGTAGTGGATGCATCCCAATCTCATTAGCCAAAAATATGGATAAAGCGATAATAGACGCCATTGATCTGTCTGAAGCTGCGCTTTCAGTGGCCAAAAAAAATGCTGCTTTAAACGGGGTTCATATAGATTTCATACAAAATGATATTCTTCAAGTAGAGGGTTTAGACAAAACTTACGATCTTATTATTTCCAATCCTCCCTATGTCAGGGAAAGCGAAAAGCTTAGTATGCATAATAATGTATTACAATATGAACCGGAAATTGCCTTATTTGTAGACGATCAAAACCCTTTAATATTCTATAAACACATTGTACAGCTGGCTCAGTTATCAATAAAAAAAGAAGGTGAACTATTTCTTGAAATCAATCAGTACCTGGGTAAAGCAGTAATGGAATTATTGAGAAACAATGGATTTAGAGAAATCGAAATAAAAAAAGATTTCTACGATGCTGACAGAATGATCAGAGCTGTTAAAAATTAAATATCTTTGCGCCATGCGAATAGATATCATCACCGTTTCACCAGAATTAATTCAAAGTCCTTTTGAATATTCCATCTTAAAAAGAGCACAAGACAAAGAATTGGTGGATATTCATTTCCACAATCTCAGAGATTTTTCACTTAATAAATACGGAAAAATTGACGACTACCAGTTTGGTGGAGGTGCTGGTATGGTACTTATGATGGAGCCCATTGACAAATGCCTGACAAAGTTAATAAAGGAAAGGGCATACGATGAAATCATTTATATGACACCCGATGCAAAAACCCTTGACCAAAGTTTGGCCAATAAGCTGTCTTCTATAGAAAATATGATCATCCTGACCGGGCATTATAAGGGAGTTGACCAAAGAGTAAGAGACAAATTCATAACCAAAGAGGTTTCTATTGGTGATTATGTTTTATCAGGAGGCGAACTCGCCGCTGCGGTTTTATGCGACGCTGTGATCAGATTGATTCCAGGAGTTTTGGGAGATGAAACTTCTGCCCTGACAGATTCCTTTCAGGACAATTTGTTGGCGCCTCCAGTTTATACAAGACCAGCAGAATATGACGGTTTAAAGGTGCCTGAGGTTCTTTTATCGGGTAATTTTCCGAAGATCGATGAATGGAGACATGAGGAAGCCCTTAAGAGAACAAAACAGATTCGTCCCGATCTATTAAACAAGGATAAAAATGAATCACAATAAGGCAGTTCTTATACTATTTGTTTTTGCATCAGCCACAGGCGTTTTAAGGATCTTAAACAATGAACATTGGACTTCAGACATACTTGTTGGTGCCGGAATCGGAATCATCATTACTGATCTGGTTTACAGATTTGAGCCCTTTAAAAACTGGAATCCTTTTAAAAACAG
>JAUXCI010000117.1 GCA_030618945.1 Flavobacteriaceae bacterium | reverse complement strand
TTTGTTAGTAAAAGCCAAAAGTTATTTTAAAAAAAAAATAGTCCTGAGACTACACCTATGTTGACAAGGATTTTGTCAAGGACAAATATATAGATTATGAGGCATACACCAAGCCCGTATTTTTAGTTTATCACTAAATTTCAAGGGTTGAAATATTACGATTTTAAGAAATATTATTGACAAGAATGATCAATCCTGTCATCAATATTTATGTAAGAAATGTGATAAATAGGTCAAAGTCAAACAAATGAGAAACTTCTCAATGATCAGAAAAACAAAAGGTTAATAACAGTAAAAGGTAAATTAAACCAATCGGCAATATTTTTATTGGAAAGAATGCCGTGATAAAAATACATACCTTTTTGAAGACTTTTATCAAACCTGGCTGCGTTTTCCAAGCCGCCCATTTCACCGATATTTAACAAATAAGGGGTAAAAATATTACTTATCGATACAGAGGCAGTTCTGGCGTATCGTGAAGGAATATTAGGTACACAATAATGGATTACACCATGTTTGACTAGGGTAGGGTTGCTATGAGTAGTGATCTCAGATGTTTCAAAACAACCTCCATTATCAATACTAACATCAATAATTACGGCCCCGACCTTCATTTGCTCCACCATGCTTTCACTGACTACAACAGGAGTTCTTGCCTCCCCTCTAAGTGCACCAATGGCAACGTCGCAGTCCATTAAGGATTTTAATAAATTTTTTGGTTGAATAGTAGATGTGGCAATTGGAAATTGGAGTCGGTGTTGTAAACTCCTTAATTTTGTAAGAGAATTATCAAAAACTTCGACGTATGCACCAAGCCCCTGGGCCGATTTTGCTGCAAATTCTGCAACTGTTCCAGCGCCAATGATTACAACCTTACTCGGAGGAACTCCTCCAATATTACCTAAAAGCAAGCCGTTGCCAAGATTATTATTGTTCATGATCTCAGCTGCGATAAGGACTGAGGCTGTTCCCGCGATTTCACTTAAAGATTTCACCAAAGGATAAATACCATGACTATCCTGAATATAATCAAAAGCAATGGCGGTAATTCTTTTTTCTGCCAGGGCCTTAAAATATTTCTTTGATTGGGTTTTGATCTGCATGGCAGAAAAAAGAACGCTCTGTGGGTTGATCAATTTGATCTCATCCAGAGAAGGCGGTTCAATTTTTAATATAATATTACAGGCAAAAACGTCATCAGGATTATAAGATATTTTAGCTCCGGCTTCTGAATAATCTTTATCAGTAAAATTTGTGCCATCACCAGCTCCTGATTCTACTACAATTCTATGTCCGTTTGAGGTTAATGCTTCTACCGCGCTAGGGGTGAGGCAAATGCGTTTTTCTTCAAAATGAGTTTCCTTTGGGATTCCAATATACAATTCATCCTTTTGCTTTTGAATTTCAAGCATTTCAGGTTTAGGCATTAGCTCTTCTTTGCTAAATGGAGAAAGTTGATTGGCCATTTTATTTGATTTGTATGTTCCGGGAATTATCCGGATTAATTGTTAGTTGTATCACAACCGATTCTAAAGGTAATAAATTTTCTACGTTTTTGGGCCATTCCACAAAACACCAGGCATTTCTGTCAAAGTATTCTTCAATACCCATGTCATAAGCCTCTTCCTCCTTTTCGATTCGGTAAAAGTCAAAATGAAAAAGTAACTCACCTTCTTGTGTATGGTATTCATTGACAAGAGAAAATGTAGGGGAACTTGTAACACCCTGAACACCAAGCTGATTCGCAAGTTCCTTAATTAAAGTTGTTTTACCGCTACCCATTGCTCCATAGAAGAGAAGGATACGCGAAGAACTGTTGTCAAGAACAAGTTTAGCTACTGTCGCTAATTCAGAAAGCTGATAGTTTAAATTCATGGTTTTGGAGGATAAGCATTATGCAGAGAAAAACAACTGTTATCCACTTAATTTAATTCCATTGAATGATATACATTTTGAACGTCATCTTCTTCATCCAGTCTGTCTATAAGTTTTTCCACTTCGAGTTGTTCTTCTTCGTTCAACTTTTTGATAGTTGTCGGAATTCTTTCAAAACCCGAAGAAAGTATTTCCAGATTATTTTCTTCTAGATATTTTTGGATTGCTCCAAATTGCTCAAAAGGAGCATAGATAAGAATGCCGTCCTCGTCTTCAAAGACTTCTTCAACTTCAAAATCGATCAATTCGAGTTCAAATTCTTCCAGGTCCATTTTTAAGTCGTCCGTATTAACTCTGAAATTACAAGTGTGATCAAACATAAAAACAACAGAACCTGAAGTGCCAAATGTACCGTCGCATTTGTTGAAAGCAGCTCTAACATTGGCCACGGTTCGATTATTGTTATCCGTTGCAGTTTCTATCAGGAGAGCGATACCATGTGCTGCGTATCCTTCAAATAATACTTCCTTATAATTCGCGGTATTCTTATCGGATGCTTTTTTAATGGCTCTTTCAACATTTTCCTTTGGCATGTTTGCAGCCTTCGCGTTCTGCATCACTGCTCTTAACCTGGCATTGGATTCCGGATTAGGACCACCTTCTTTTACAGCCATTACGATATCCTTTCCTATTCTGGTAAAGGTTTTGGCCATCGCTGACCAGCGCTTCATTTTTCTAGCTTTCCTAAATTCAAATGCTCTTCCCATTTTTCCTTTTTTTTAAACTTGTATTACACCAACATTAAAAGGTGTTTCTATTGGTGAATGGTTTGCTGATTCAATGCCATAACTAATCCATTGACGGGTTTGCAATGGATCTATGATGGCATCTGTCCATAATCTTGCTGCTGCATAATAAGGAGAAATTTGTTTTTTGTATCTTTCTGTAATGGTTTTGAGGATTTCTGCCTCCTTTTCTTTACTGATTTTTATGCCTTGCTTCTTTAATGTAGCCGTTTCAATCTGCAACAAGACCTTAGCAGCCTGTTCGCCACCCATAACAGCTAGTTCGGCACTTGGCCAGGCAACTATAAGCCTGGGGTCATATGCCTTTCCACACATGGCATAATTTCCAGCCCCGTATGAATTTCCAATGATTACCGTAAATTTGGGTACTACCGAGTTAGCTACGGCATTCACCATTTTTGCTCCATCTTTTATGATTCCCGAATGTTCTGATTTACTGCCCACCATAAATCCATTCACGTCTTGTAAAAATACAAGTGGAATTTTTTTCTGATTGCAATTAGCTATAAAACGAGTAGCCTTATCAGCACTGTCAGAATATATAACCCCTCCAAACTGCATTTCTCCCTTGGCATTTTTAACAACTTTTCTTTGATTTGCAACAATACCAACTGCCCATCCATCTATACGGGCGTAAGCACAAATTAAGGTTTTTCCGTAATTCGCTTTGTATTCCTGCATCTCCGAATTGTCCACCAAACGATGAATGATCTTTCTCATGTCATATTGATCAGAACGGGACTTCGGTAAGATGCCATAAATGTCATCAACCTTAACTTTGGGTTCTAAAGGTTTTGACCTGTTAAAACCAGCATTTTTTGGTTCACCTATTTTACCTATGATGTTTTTGATGATATCAAGTGCATCTTTGTCATCTTTGGCTTTGTAGTCACAAACTCCTGAAATTTCTGTATGAGTTGTAGCTCCTCCTAATTTTTCATTTTCAATAAGTTCACCTATAGCCGCTTTCACGAGGTAACTTCCCGCCAAAAATATACTCCCCGTTTTATCAACTATAATGGATTCATCACTCATTACAGGTAAATAAGCGCCTCCGGCCACGCAACTTCCCATAACAGCAGCAATCTGAGTAATGCCTTTGCTACTCATAATGGCATTGTTTCTGAAAATTCTTCCGAAATGCTCCTTGTCAGGAAATATTTCATCCTGCATAGGGAGAAAAACACCGGCACTGTCAACCAAATAAATGATGGGAAGGTTATTTTCCATGGCAATTTCCTGCGCCCGAAGGTTTTTCTTAGCAGTGATTGGAAACCATGCGCCTGCTTTTACAGTGGCGTCATTTGCTATGACAATACATTGTCTGGAGCCAATATGCCCCATTTTAACTATAACACCGCCAGAAGGACAACCACCTTGTTCTTCATACATCTGATCACCGGCGAAAGCTCCAATCTCTAAAGCCTTTGCAGGATTATCAAAAAGGTAGTCAATTCTCTCTCGGGCAGTCATTTTCCCATTGCTATGTATTTTAGCAATCTTGTCTTTGCCACCGCCCAAGCCAACTAACTTTAATTTTTTCTTTAATTGCGAGGAGAGAAGCTTATTGTGATCTTCATTTATATTGAAGTTGATATCCATTTTATTTAATAGCGTTTATAGGGCTAAAATACAAAATGCATGTTAATTAATGTTAAACATATACCATGTAATTAAATACCATGGTATATATTAATAAATATATTGTATATTTGCAGAGAATATAAAACATATATAGATGAAAACTTATAAAATTACCTATTGGAGTGCCACAGGATTACTTAGCCTAATGTTGATCATGTCATCAGGTATGTATGTATTTAATAATGAAGCAATACAGGAAACTTTTATTTCCCTAGGCTATCCTTCTTATCTGATTTATCCAATAGTGGTTGCGAAATTAACAGCTGTTGCGATACTTCTAAGTCAAAAAGGTTTATTAATCAAGGAATGGGTATATCCTGCTCTCTTTTTTGAATTTGTTTTGGCCTTTTTTGCTCATGTAATGACAGGTGATGGAGATCAATTTGGTGCTATCATCGCGATTGTCCTATTGCTTGTATCATACTTTTTAGGAAAAAAAATACTAAAAGTTAAAAAGAGTTTATCATGAAGAAAATTATCACATTAGCAGGTAGTAGCAGTAAAAATTCTATCAACAAGCAACTGGCGGAATTTACTGCAAGTTTAATGCAAGACGTTGAGATCATAAAGCTCGATCTAAACGATTATCAGTTGCCCTTATATTCCATTGATGTTGAAAATGATGAGGGTTTTCCTGCTGACCTTCTAGCGCTTGACGAAATTATTGAGAAGGCTGACGGTATTATTATTTCTCTTGCCGAACACAACGGGGCCTATTCGGCGGCTTTTAAAAATGCCTTTGACTGGTTATCAAGAATAAATGGGAAAGTTTGGAAGAATAAACCCATGCTTCTTTTAAGTACTTCTCCTGGGGCAAGAGGTGGTCAGTCTGTTATGGAATTAGCCTTGAGCCGGTTTCCTTACGGAGGTGGAAATATTATTGGTTCCACCACCTTTCCATCTTTTTACGACAACTTTAAAGACGGGAAAGTTGAAAATTTGGAGCTAAACAATAAGCTGGTGGCACTTACAAAAGATTTAAACAAAACACTCTGATTATGGGAGATCTGGCAAAAGAAATCAACTCAAAGTTTCCCAATGAAAAGGTAAAAGCCTTGCTGAATATAAAATATACGGCAAGTTGGTTGGATCAGATCGGGAACGAGATTTTGAAACCTTATAAGATTTCTGAACAACAGTATAATATTTTAAGGATTCTCAGAGGTGCAGGAAAAGCTATCACGGTGAATGAAGTTAAAGAAAGAATGATTCAAAAATCGCCCAATGCAACCAGATTGATGGATAAACTATTTGATAAACAACTTATTGAAAGGACAAGATGCGAAAATGATCGTCGGGTAGTTTATATCAAAATAAAGAAAAAAGGTGATGAACTCCTGGAAAAAATTAATATGAAAGAATTTGATGACGTTTTAAAAGTCTTAACTGAACAAGAAGCAAAAACATTGAATACACTTTTAGATAAAATTCGATAAAAATAAAAATGCAAACAAAACTATTTAAAGCAGAAGATCGGGTACATGCCAATTATGCTTAATTAAAGTTAAATCCTTTACGATTGTTTAAATTTATAAGATTTCCTATGTCAAATATGCAATGCAATTCTTATGTTTGCAGCAATAATATAATTGATTTTTTATAGCGCCTCGATGATGAAAAAGTTGAATGATTTTATTTGGGAGACACACGGTATTCATGCAGGTACAGAGAATGATCACGTAAAGCATGGTATCAATAAATTGGAGGATATTGTCGATAAAGCCATTGAGCAAAACCATCCCAGTATTACTTTTATTATTCACTCTCCAAGGTTGACTAATTTTCGGTACGCAGCTGAAAAACACACTAACATAAAGTTTATCAGAGGTGACAGATCATATATAAATTATCCTAAAAGGATAGCCAACTTAAGAAAAAAATACCATGATAAAATCAACATTAAATACGGTGTGGAACTGGAATGGATGGGAGCTGAGCTTGGTTTGCTCTGGAGCCGATCAAAAATATTTCAGGCTGCAGATGCTGATTTCGTTATTGGTTCAGTTCATTTTGCACCTGAAGGCCTTCCATATGATGGTTCCAAGGAAGAAGCACTCGAATTATTGCGTTTAAGAGGATCTTTGGAAGCCTATTGGAACGGTTATATAAACGAAATGATTCAGATGATCGAAAGCTTCGGTGATATGATTCAGGTGATTGGACATCTTGACCTACCAAAACTTAATGTGGAAGTTCCTGAGGTTTTGATGCATTTTGAAACAAGTTCACATCCGCTCGCGAATAAGTTCAGAACCTTATTGGAGATTATAGCCGATAGAAACCTTGCGCTTGACGTGAATATGGCTGGGGACTTTAAGGGAGTTGGCGTTTATCCTTCTCAAAACATTTTAAAAAGAGCATTTGAGCTTCAGATTCCTGTTGCCCTGGGTACTGATACGCATCATGTGCGTTATTACGGGCATAATTTCAAGGAGAGTTTAGCCTATATATTCAAAGCTGGTTATCAGCATTACGTGAGTTATTCGAAATTGATTCCCGAAAAACGCACCATTTTTGATAACCATGACTTGAAAGTGAAGTATACGATTCTCAACAAGGGGATTGAATTATTAAACCAACGATTCCATCATGGGAGTAGAAGAATCATTCCTGATTTTTCTTTTGGTGGTTCTTTTTCTGAATTCATTAATATATACAAGAACGCTACAGGCATGGGCGACTATAGCGCTGTGAGGATCAGAAAGGCAAATAAATCAATAACGGTTTCTAATGATATTCCTACATCAGAAAAGGAAAGGGTGACGGGCTTATTTTCTAAGCATTTGGACCAAGCCGGGGTTTTATCTTCTCTTTTTAATTCTTTGGCCTCTGAATGTGTAAATGTTGAAACGGCCAGATTGCATTCTAATAATGATGGAACAGCAGTGGCTTTTCTAACTTTGGAGCAAACAAACGGCAATGTTAAAAATGCGATTGATTTTGTTAAAGGAACCGATCAAAACACTTTTTTGGAACTCAATTATAGTGAGGATATAGAACTACCAAATTTTTACGGGGAAGGCGTTTATTTATATGAAATGGACGGAGTAGAGCTAAAAATTGCACTTAGTTCAAAAATGATACTTACCAAACATGAAAATTCTCCTGGGGTATTGCTCATTTTATTATCGGCTTTAGCCTCCAAAAACATCAACATCATTGACCTTAGATTAGGGAAAAGAAATAAAATTGGCTATTCTGCTTTGGCCATTGACGGCGATTCCAATGTAATCAATGATCTGTTGACCAAACTAGGCGAACAATATTATGAGGCTAATTTAATTGAGTTTCACAGCATATAAGTTTTAGACTTATTTACTTCATGGAGAAATGTATCTTTATTCAAATTATTATATCAATATGAAAATTAAAATTACGCTCGCATTTTTACTTATTGGCTTCCTAATGAGGGGACAAGAGGACCAG
>JAUXCI010000260.1 GCA_030618945.1 Flavobacteriaceae bacterium | reverse complement strand
GCGATAAAATCATATAAAAAATTACGCCAGCTTAAGGGTAAGAAATCAAAAACAGTAAAGAGCCTCCAGGGCATTCCCAAAACACTAAAGATATTCAAAATTGCCGATGACTTATCATATAGTTTATCCCGATGTATAAAAATGATCGAATTCAAACCATTTTTTTTGTACTTATGGTGTAACAAAATTTTTTCTGCGGCGTCTGATTGTAAGGAAGCAAACATAAACTGTTTCTTTTTGTCTCGTTTGAGTATAAATTGGACAGATGAATTACATAAATTACAGACACCATCAAATAAAATAATAGAATTTTGATCGTCTGTTTGCATTGTGCAAAAGTAATCAATTACTGTTGTTTTACGGACTTAATAAATTGTCTATAAATATTTTAAAATACTATTAGCTAATGATTAAAATTGAAAATCTTCATAAATCATATCCCATGGGGGATGAGTCATTGCATGTTCTTAAGGGCCTGGACCTTCATATTAAGGAGGGCGAATTCGTTTCTATTATGGGATCTTCCGGTTCTGGGAAGTCGACGCTTCTTAATATTGTTGGGCTTTTAGACATCCACGATGAAGGAAAGTACTATTTGAATGGGCAACTGATTGAAAACCTTGACGAAAAGAAAGCTGCGGTTCTAAGAAATAAATTTTTAGGATTTGTTTTTCAAGCCTTCAATCTGATCACTTATAAAAATGCCCTGGAAAATGTTTCTTTACCCTTGTACTATAAAGGTATTGGTAGAAAAGAAAGAAATAAAATAGCCATGGAGTACCTTGACAAAGTTGGCCTGAAGGAATGGGCAAATCATTTGCCTAGTGAACTTTCAGGAGGTCAGAAACAAAGAGTTGCCATTGCACGTGCACTTGTGACAAACCCAAAAGTTGTATTGGCTGATGAACCAACAGGAGCGCTGGATTCATCAACTTCACATTCTGTCATGGAACTGCTTAAAGAGATTAATAAGGAGGGAATGACCGTATTTGTTATTACGCATGAAGAAGACATCGCATCAGGAACTGACAGGATCGTGCGTTTACGTGACGGTATAATCATAAGCGATGAAAAAACCAATAAAAAAGTAAAAGCATAAATCATGTTTGATTTAGATCGTTGGAGAGAAATTTTTCAAACCTTAGGTAAAAATAAATTAAGAACGGCCTTATCTGGTTTTACCATTGCTTTTGCCATTCTTTTATTTACGCTGCTTTTCGGTATTGGAAACGGTTTAAAACATTTCTTTGAAAGAGAATTTGCCGGTGACGCGACTAATTCGGTATATATTAATTCCGGAATTACTTCAAAACCTTACAAAGGTTTACAAAGTGGTAGAAGAATTCAATTTAAAAATGACGACACCAAGTTTATCAATGAAAAATTTGAAGATGAAATAGATTTTTTTAGCCCTAATATACAACGGAATAATGTACAAGCTGTCTATAAAGGAAATCAGAATAGATACACTGTAAGAGGTGTTTATCCTGATTATCAACCACTTGAATCGGCTGTTATTGAAGATGGAAGGTTTTTAACCTTTCTGGATTTAAAGAAAAAGGCTAAAGTTATAGCCATTGGACGATTGGTGGAAGAAGATCTTTTTGGCGCCAGAAGTGCTATGGGAAAAAATATTGCACTAGATGGAATTTCCTACCGAGTAGTTGGCGTATTCAGTGATCCAGGAGGCGATGGTGACGAGAGGTATATTTACACGCCATTTTCCACAGCCCAGAGCATGTATAGGGATAATGACGAATTGGATTATTTTGGACTTACTTATAATCCAAAATTGAATGTGGATCAGGCCCTGGCTTTTACAAATTTACTCACAAAGCTTTTAAAAGAAAAACACAGTGTTGACCCCAGAGATCAGGGCGCATTGCGTGTGCGGAATTATGCAGAAGGCGCCAGAGGAGTTCAGCAATTTATGATGGTATTAAATATAATCATTCTTTTTATTGGGATTGGAACCCTGATTGCAGGAGTTATTGGAATTAGTAATATCATGGTATATATCGTTAAAGAACGTACCAAAGAGCTTGGAATCAGAAAGGCTTTGGGTGCTACACCAAATTCTATCATATCTATGATCATGCAAGAATCGATTTTTGTAACGGCCGTAGCAGGTTATATTGGGTTGATGGCGGGTGTTGTGGTCTTAAAAGCAATCGGTAAAAGTTTGGAAAAATATTTTATCATCAACCCAAGTGTTGAGACTTACGTAGTTGTTGCAGCTACCATCGTACTGGTTACGGCAGGAACTATTGCCGGTTATATTCCAGCGAAAAGAGCTGCACGAATTAAACCTATTGACGCATTAAATGACGAATAAAACAAAAAGATGAATTTTATATTTGACCCAGATACATGGCAAGAGATTTACGGCAGTATTCGCAAGAATAAATTGCGGGCATCCATCACGATTATTGGGGTGATGTGGGGTATATTTTTACTGATTGTATTGCTAGGAGCGGCTAAAGGAATGGAGAATAATTTTAATAAAATATTCGGAAACTTCGCAACAAACAGTGTTTTTGTTTGGGCTCAGTCAACAAGTATGCCTTTTAAGGGTTTTCAAGAAGGTAAGGGCATTAGGCTTAAATTAACTGATGCTGATCATATTATGAGGGAGATCGAAGGTTTGGAATTTGTGGTACCAAGGCATCAAAGACAGTCTCAAGCAGAAAATAAATTTAAAGTTGGAACTTTTGGTATTTATGGAGATTATCCAGAACTTGATTTGGTTGAGAAAAAGGATATGATGAAGGGAAGATTCATTAATCACAATGATATTGCTGAAAAGAAAAAAATATGCGTGATTGAAGAGGAAATCTTTAAACAATTGTTTGATAAGGATGAAAATCCTATTGGTCAGTATATTAAGATCAATGATGTCAACTATAAGGTTGTAGGTATGTACAAACAGGGGCAACTTCGTATGGGTGGTCCACAGGGTGCGATCCATATTCCGTTCACAACTTTTCAGCAGGTGTATAACACGGGTGACACTATGGGGTGGATGATGATCACAGGCAAACCAGGGTTTGAAATTACACAAATTGAATCCGATGTCAAATTGTTGCTAAAGACTTTGCATAAGGTACACCCTAAAGACAATAGAGCCTTTGGAAGCTTTAACCTTGGTAACGAAATTAAAAAATTCACAGGGTTTTTAACAGGAATGCAATTTTTGACTTGGTTTGTGGGTATTGCCACTTTGATTGCCGGTGTATTTGCAATTGGAAATATACTGCTTATCACGGTAAAAGAGCGTACCAAAGAAATTGGAATCAGAAGGGCCTTAGGAGCAAAGCCCTGGGAAATCAAGCGTCATATTATGCTTGAATCTGTTTTTTTAACAAGTATAGCTGGTGCTCTCGGTATTATTTTCGGAGGGCTTGTATTAATGCTCATTGATACTACTCTAGGGCAGGGAGATGATGCGGCTTTGACTAATCCTACTGTGGATATACCGGTAATTCTTATTTCGGTATCCATTTTGGTGCTTTTGGGTACCCTGATTGGTCTAATTCCTGCACAGGTAGCCGTTAGTATTAAGCCAATTGACGCTTTAAGAGATGAATAAAAATGAATCATATTAAATAGAAAATAAAGTAAGCATGAAAAAAAAGTTAATTTTTGGAAGCATTGTTATCGCTTTAATTGCCGTTCTTGTTTGGTTAGGCAAAAAGAATAGTAAAAATCCTATCCAATTT
>JAUXCI010000157.1 GCA_030618945.1 Flavobacteriaceae bacterium | reverse complement strand
TCGATTCCACTACTTCTTCCGGAGTATCAACAATAGTAAAAAGATCCAAATCAACCTCGCTAATATTGCCAGTTTGACTGAGTAACATTTCTTTTACCCAGACCATTAAACCAGCCCAAAAGTCCTTACCTACAAGAATAATTGGAAACTTTGCAATTTTTTTAGTTTGGATCAGTGTGATGGCTTCAAAAAGTTCATCCAAGGTTCCAAAACCACCGGGCATCGCTACAAATCCTTGGGCATATTTTACAAACATTACTTTCCTGACGAAAAAATAATCGAATTGAAGATTTTTATCCCTGTCAATATACGGATTGTCGTTCTGTTCAAAGGGCAGTTCAATATTTAATCCTACCGAAACACCTCCGCCTCGTTGAGCTCCTTTGTTTCCAGCTTCCATTATTCCCGGTCCGCCTCCCGTGATCACACCATAACCGTTTTTTGTGAGGTTAAAAGCAATGCTCTCGGCTAATTCGTAGTGTTTTTCTCCCGGCTTGGTTCTGGCTGAACCGAAAATGCTTACGCAGGGTCCTATTTTACTCATTTTTTCAAAGCCTTCCACAAACTCACTCATCACCTTAAATATGGCCCAGGAATCGTTAGTTTTAATTTCGTTCCAGGTTTTTTGCTTTAAAGTTTGGCGTAATTTTTTTTCTTCATTTGCTGTCATACTCAATTTTTTAAATGTATTCTAATAGTAACTACAACCTATAAATTTAATTCTTTTTTTAAGAATTGGGCCGTATAACTTTTTTTGTTCTTACATATTTCTTCAGGCGTACCGACACAAAGAATCTTGCCACCTTTCATGCCTCCTTCCAATCCGATATCAATTACGTGATCGCATAATTTAATCACGTCCAGATTGTGCTCTATGATCAAGACTGTATTGCCTTTATCTGTTAATTTGTTCAATACCTTCATCAATATACTGATATCTTCAAAATGTAAACCGGTGGTAGGTTCATCAAGAATATAAAAGGTATTTCCGGTGTCTCGTTTTGACAATTCAGCTGCCAGTTTAATGCGTTGTGCTTCCCCTCCCGAGAGCGTAGTAGACTGTTGCCCTAAGGTAATATATCCCAAACCAACGTCTTGTATGGTTTTCAATTTTAAATAGATTTTGGGAATGTTTTTAAAAAACTGAACTGATTCATCAATTGTCATATTCAGCACGTCAGAAATCGATTTACCTTTATACCTTATTTCAAGGGTTTCTCTTGTAAACCTTTTCCCCTGACAAGTTTCACATTCCACTTCCACATCTGGTAAAAAATTCATTTCGATGACCCTTACGCCACCACCCATACAGGTTTCACATCTTCCTTCTTTAACATTAAAGGAAAATCTTCCTGGTTTATAACCTCTTATTTGTGCTTCGGGGGTCTTTGCAAATAAACTTCGAATTTCGGTAAATACACCGGTATAAGTAGCCGGATTGGACCGGGGTGTTCTCCCTATGGCCGTTTGATTAACGTCAATAACCTTGTCTATATGTTCAAGTCCTTTGATGGAGGTATAAGGCAAGGGTTCTTTAACTGATTTGTAAATAAATTTGTTTAAAATAGGGTAGAGGGTCTCATTGATCAAAGACGATTTTCCGCTGCCCGAAACACCCGTAACGCCAATGAGTTTCGCTAATGGGATTTTAAGGCTTACATTTTTCAGATTGTTACCTTTGGCTCCTTTTAGCACAATTTCTTTGCCACTGCCTTCCCGTCTCTTTTTGGGAATCTCAAAGGTTCTGGTTCCGTTGAGGTAATCCGCAGTTAGCGTTTTACTGCTCAACAATTCTTTAGGTGTTCCTATACTAATAATCTCGCCTCCGTGTTTACCGGCCTCAGGACCGATATCAATTACATAGTCTGAAGAAATGATCATATCCTTGTCGTGTTCTACTACCAATACCGAGTTACCCAGATCGCGCAGATTCTCCAGTGATTCAATTAATTTGACATTGTCTCTCTGGTGAAGACCAATGCTAGGTTCATCAAGTATATACAAAACACCCACAAGTTGGGAGCCAATTTGTGTGGCCAGTCTAATCCTTTGCGCTTCTCCACCCGACAAGGTTTTGGAGCCCCTGCTCAGGGCCAGGTAATTTAATCCTACATCAAGTAAAAATTGAATTCTGGTTCGCAATTCTTTGACGATTTCAGATCCTATAATACGCTGTTTATCTGATAGTTTAGGTTCCAAGGCATCAAACCATTCGGCTAAATGATCAATATCCATATCAGACAGATCTGCTATTGAGGCCTCATTTATTTTAAAATAAAGGGCCTCTTTTTTTAATCGATGGCCATGGCAAACCTCGCAATCCACTTCATCCATAAAGCCTTTGGCCCATCTTTTAATGGACCCTGATTGGCTTTCATTATATTGGTTGAGGATAAAATTACTAATGCCTTCAAAATCAATTTCGTATTTTCTTAAAACCCCCAATTCCTTGGAGTTGATCTCAAGTTTTTCCTTGCCTCCGTTAAGGATGATCTCCATAGCATCAGCAGGAATACTGTGAATAGGATCGGATAGCGTAAAGCCAAATTTATCGGCAATATGGCCCAACTGTTTAAAGATCCATGATTTTTTTTCTTCACCTAAGGGAGCTAAGCCTCCGTTTTTAATGGATAGCTGTTTGTCAGGGATGATATAGTCAAGATTGATCTGATGTACTTTACCTAGACCGTTACAGGTATCGCAGGCACCTTTAGGAGAATTAAAAGAAAAAGAGTTGGGTTCAGGTTTAGGGTATGAGATCCCAGTGCTTGGGCACATTAAATTCCTGCTAAAATAGCGTGGCTTTTCCGTTCCTTCTTCTTCATTCGAACTGATAACCATAAGGGTATCCTCACCATGGTACATGGCAGTTCTAATGCTTTCCATTAACCTTTTTGACGAGGATTCAGCAATCAGCAATCGGTCAATGATAATTTCTATATCATGGGTCTTGTAACGATCGAGTTTCATTCCCTTTTCGATTTCCAGGATTTCTCCATTAACGCGAACGCGCACAAAACCTTGTTTAGAAATTTGTTGGAATAATTCACGGTAATGTCCTTTTCGTGACTTAATAACAGGGGCAAGAATTATTGTTTTTTGATCTTTGAAGTCGCGCATGATAAGCTCGTGAATCTGCTCATCATTATAGCTAACCATCTTTTCATCAGTATTATAAGAATGAGCTATGCCAATTCTGGCATAAAGTAATCTCAAGAAATCATAGACCTCGGTGATGGTGCCCACAGTTGATCTCGGGCTCTTACTGGTGGTTTTTTGTTCAATGGCGATTACCGGTGAAAGCCCTTCAATTTTGTCCACATCCGGCCGTTCGAGACCTCCTAGAAATTGCCGTGCATAAGCTGAAAAGGTCTCTATATACCTGCGTTGTCCTTCTGCATAAATGGTGTCAAAGGCCAGGGAAGATTTTCCGCTGCCGCTCAAACCCGTTATCACCACAAGTTTTTCTCTGGGTATACGGATGTCAATATTCTTTAAATTGTGGACTCGGGCACCTAAAACCTCTATATATTCCTGCTTCATACACTTTGGATAATCAAAAAGCTGCAAATTTAATTAATTGAAAGGAGTTTTAAATTACAGATGCATTGTAAATTTTATTTTTATAAATTGCAATAAAAAATAAAGCATGAAATTTATTCATTCCATACGTTACTTTTTTGAGATCAGAGGCTTTGATGTATCGGCTCGATTTGCAGATAAACTCGGTATGAGAGCAACGAATGTAAGGCTTTTTTTTATTTATATTTCTTTTGTTACCGTGGGGCTTTCATTTGGCATTTATCTTACCTTGGCTTTTTTGTTGCGGTTAAAAGATATGATCTATACCAAGAGAACTTCCGTTTTTGATTTGTAGAATTTAAAAAAGAAACATTGGCATTTAAAGAAGGGTTTATAAAAACGAGGTTTTATGCAGCATTAGGCTTATTGTTTGTGCTTATATTTATGGGTACCTCGGGCTTTGTTTATATTGCTGAATACAGTTGGATCAACGCCTTATACATGACCGTGATCACCATTTCAACGGTAGGATTCAAGGAAGTACAACCTTTGGATGATGATGCAAAGCTGTTTACCATTTTTCTCATAATTACAAGTATTACGCTTTTTGGATATATACTTTCGGTTATTACCGATTATATAGCGAACAATAAATTCATAGAAGAACTTAAATTTAAGAAGGTGCAAAGAAAAATTCAATCATTTGAAAACCATACGATTGTTTGCGGTTTTGGCAGAAATGGCAAGCAGGCTATGGCAAGGTTAAAGAGCCATAAAAAGGATTGCGTCATCGTTGAAAACGATCCTGAACTTATTATGGAAATTGAAAGAGACGGGCAAATGCTGTACATTAAAGGAGATGCTACAGATGATGAGGCATTGAAGGCAGCTGGAATAGACAAAGCCTCTGGTTTAATAACTACCTTGCCTTCTGACGCTGATAATTTATATGTGGTTCTTTCTGCGCGTCAATTGAATCCTGATTGTATAATTGTTAGTAGGGCCTCCAATGATTCTTCTGACAGGAAATTAAAGGTGGCTGGGGCCGACAACGTCATCATGCCTGATAAACTTGGGGGTGCGCATATGGCATCTTTGGTGATCACGCCAGATATCATTGAGTTTATTGACAGACTTTCTATAGAAGGAGAGAGCTCTTCCAATATAGAAGAGTTGGTCATCGAAGATCTATCAACCAAGTACACCAACAAATCAATTTTAGATCTAGACCTGAGAAAGAGAACAGGCTGTACGGTTATCGGTTTTAAAACACCCAATAAAGAATACATTATTAATCCAGACCCTTCAACTAAAATGGTGCCTATGTCCAGGTTAATCGTAATTGGTCGCCCAGATGAAATTCAGAAACTGAATACTTTATTTAAATAATTCTTCTTCCGTGAAAAAAATAGTGATCACCGGCAGTAATGGCTTATTGGGTCAGAAACTGGTAAAACTGCTAAAGACTAAAAGTGAAGTTGAGATCTATGCCTTGTCTAAAGGCCCAAACAGGCTTTTTAATACAAAGGCCTATACCTATTATAATATAGACCTGACACATTTTGAGGCAGTTCAGGACTGCCTGAATGAGATTCAGCCAGATGTTATCATACACACGGCGGCCATGACAAATGTGGATGCCTGTGAATTGGAACAGGAGATTTGTGATAGGATGAATGTCGATCTTGTATCAGAAATTGCAGGCTATTGCAAAAGGAATGATTGCTATTTGGTGCATTTGTCAACTGATTTTATTTTTGATGGCAACAAAGGGTCGGTTTATAAGGAAGAGGATTTGCCAAATCCTGTAAATCATTATGGGCTGTCAAAGTTGAGGTCAGAAAAGGTGATTGAAGAGGTTGGGATTCGTTGCGCCATTCTTCGTACCATACTTGTATATGGTTTGGTTGACGGAAATGACAGAAATAATATTGTTCTTTGGGTAAAAAATTCCTTGGAACATGCGAAAGATATTAATGTAGTTACCGATCAAATGAGAATGCCCACTTTGTCAGATGATTTGGCCCAAGCCTGCTGGCTCGCCCTTGAGAAGGAAGCAAATGGTGTGTTTAATGTATCCAGCTCGGTGCTGATGAGTATTTATGATATTGCTTTAGCTGTTGCGAATCTCTACGGTCTTGATAAAAAATACATACACCCGGTTGATTCAAAGGCCTTGGTTTTGCCTGCAAAAAGACCTTTTAGTACAGGTTTTGACCTTAATAAGTCTATTGCGGAAATAAAATTACCGTCTTATTCATTTCGTGAAAGGTTGCAAGTTTTTAAAGATCAGCTTACTAAGCATGATGAGTCTCGTTGAGTCGCAAAAAACGCACTATTGTTAATAAGTTACACCCCATTTTTATTTTCTATATTCAACTTTTGTTTTACATTTGCAATCCCATTTTTTATGGATCGTTCCTTGTTAATATTTGTACAATTAGAATTAGTAAATAAAGTTGATATTTTATTTGCTGATTAAAGAAAAGGGTTATAAATTTGCAATCCTTTTTTTTGTGACTATTACTAAAAGTTAGTAAGGATTTGTCACCGAAATTATATCATTTAAATTAACCATAAAATATTTTAATATTTTATTTGGTGATTAGGAAAAATGGTTTTATTTTTGCACCCGCTTTGAAGGAGTAGAATTAGGTGAGAGGGAGAAGAGCGAGGAGAAGGAATAAGTAGTTCATTGAAAATATTGAAGATTGACAGCGTAACAAAGAGAGTAGAATTATTTGTTTA
>JAUXCI010000111.1 GCA_030618945.1 Flavobacteriaceae bacterium | reverse complement strand
CCAGGTATGATCATAAAATGTGTTGACGTGGCCGATGTCATTGCTTCCGTGAATTACGGTCGGGAAAACAATCTGTTGGTCGCCGTAAGAGGAGGCGGGCATAATGGTGGAGGACTAGGAATTTGTGATGGAGGAATCGTTATTGACCTTTCTGGTATTAAATATATCAGAGTAGATACTTCTGATAATACTGTAAGAGTAGGTGGTGGAAATTTATGGGGTGAAGTTGATCACGCCACACATCCCTTTGGCCTTGCCGTTCCAGCGGGGATAATCTCCACTACAGGTGTGGGAGGACTTACTTTAGGGGGTGGTGTTGGACATTTATCCCGTAAATATGGCCTTACTATTGATAATTTATTAGAGGCCGATATGGTGTTGGCAGATGGCTCATTTGTTACTGTTAGCGCCTCACAAAATTCAGATCTTCACTGGGCGATCAGAGGTGGTGGTGGCAATTTTGGCATTGTTACTTCTTTTAAATTTCAAGCACATCCCGTAAAAACGGTCATCGGTGGTCCAACTCTATGGCCTGTAGAACAAATGGATGAAATCATGGAATGGTACCATGACTTCATTCATAAAGCTGACGAAGATCTCAATGGATTTGTGGCCGCCATGATAATCCCTGGAGCTCCTTTTCCGGAGCATCTTCATATGAAAAAATTCTGTGCAATCGTTTGGTGTTATGTGGGAGATCCTGAAAAATTCGATCAACTCTTTCAGGCTGTTCGCGATAAAAAACCTCTTTTTGAACACGTTGGACCGATGCCTTACCCTTCAATTCAAAGCCTCTTCGACGGTCTTCTACCATCAGGTATGCAATGGTACTGGCGCGCTGACTTTTTCACTGAATTAGGTGCTGAGGCCAGAAAAGAGCACAAAAAATTCGGATCAAGCATTCCTACCGCTTTATCACAAATGCACATGTATCCTATTAGCGGGGCTGCCAGCAGACCAGGTTTAACGGATACACCATGGGCTTATAGAGACGCTAAATATACAGGAGTGTTTGTAGGAGTAGATCCTGATCCGGCAAATAAAGAAAAAATAACCGCCTGGGCAAAAGAATATCAGGAAGCCTTGCATCCTTATTCCTCCGGTGGAGCCTATTCCAACTTTATGATGGATGAGGGTCAGGAAAGAGTAAAAGCCAGTTACAGGCAGAATTATGATCGCTTGGCAAAAATTAAAAGCAAATATGATCCGGATAATCTGTTTAGGGTCAATCAGAATATAAAGCCAGCCAGCTAGTTCTTATAAGCACTTTAATTTTTAAACGATCGTCCTTAAACCATTATAATTTTAGGGCGATCGTTTCTTTTATTATTGAGCTTAAAATTATCAATTCAAGCCAATTCAAAAATATTCTTTGGCTAATAAAAGTCTTATCTTTGAAGCTTAAGTCATATTTTTTAAAATGATAAAGTCTTCTGCCCTTAGTTTGATAGCTTTAATGCTAGTCCTTTCATCCTGTAAAGAAAATGTAAAAGCCACTGTTCAAGACCTGCCTTATTCGGAACTTATAGATCCTGAATTGGTTTACGCTGACTATGAAAAACAAGCTACTGATATGATCATTTCTAGAGTGGATTATAAGAATCAGCTCTATGGATTCTGGCTTGGGCAATGTATTGCAAACTGGACCGGTTTAGTGACCGAAATGGACAAAATTGGTAATATTGGAGAGGTCAAAACCGGTGATTTTTATACTCGTGAGGACTGGGGTAAACCCGATCAGCCAAGTATTTGGGGAGAAGGTATTCCCAGTGACTTATCTCCAACAATTGATTTTGTTGTGGAAGGAGAAGATGGAATTTGGGGAGCCGATGACGATACTGATATTGAATACATGTATCAGCACCTTTTGTATACACAAAAAACAAGCGTATTAAGCCCTGAGCAAATTAGAGATGGTTGGATCAAACACATCAAGGCTGAAGAAGAAAATTATTTATGGGTATCCAATCAAACAGCTCTTGACCTTATGATGAAAGGAGTGCTCCCGCCTGAGACAAGTCATCCGGATAATAACGAGAATTATATGATGATCGATGCGCAATTAACAACAGAAATCTTTGGGTTCTTTGCTCCTTCCCGACCAGATATTGCGTTAAAAATGGCGCATCTTCCAATTCGTACCGTCGCTGCCGAAGACGCCGCTTGGATTTCTGAATTTTATGTGACCATGTACTCGCTTGCATCCGCTGCGGATAAAGAACAGTCACTTAGAAATCAAACTTTATGGATGGCTATTGAAGCAAGGAATTCAATTCCGGAGACTTCCTATGCGGCCAAAATGTTTGATTTTGTAAAATACCAATATGAAACAGGTTTGTCCTGGGAGGAAACAAGAGACCTAGTTTATGAAAGGTATCAGGTGAACGAGGAAGACGGATACGATATCACTTCTAAAAATCTCTATTGTAATGGTTGCTTTGCTGGGGGTATCAATTTTGCCTCAAGTATTGTTAGTTTGTTATATGGAGAAGGGGATATCAAAGAAACAATTAAAATTGGGGTTCTTAGTGGTTGGGATTCTGACAATCCAACGGCTACCTGGGGAGGTTTACTCGGCTTTATGCTTGGCAAAGAAGGTGTTGAAAAAGCTTTTGGTCAAAAGTTTTCGGAGAAATTCAATATTCATCGAACCAGGCAAAACTTTTCCAATGATGGTATTGACAACTTCAATAATATGGCCGCAAAGGGGGTATTTGTAGTTGACAGGGTGGTACAGGAACAAATGAAAGGTGGAATAGATCTTGAGAAAAATGTATGGTACATTCCTTTAGCACAAGAAGCTTTGGCCGAAGACTAAAATTTAAATTCATTCATTCAAAAAATAGCTTTATTTCAATTTGTGATTTGACAATCTTTGTTTTTTAGCTAAATTAGTAGGAACTAAAAAGAACCAATAATTGTAAACGAAAAATTTCTTCCCGGAGCGCTGATCGCGGATGCGAATTCTTTATAATGGTAGTCCATAATATTGTCAACATTAAACAAAAGGTCAATGTATTTAGACGTTTTGAACCTCATATAATAATTTAAGGTATACCATGAAGGGCTTCCATAATAGGCTTGTTCTGCTAGTACATAAGGTGTTTCTTCAATATTATCAATGCCTTCAGTAATATTATATTGGTCAGCCTTCTTCCTTCCATTATAAATCAGGTTGACACCCGTTTCGACCCTGTTTCTGACATAGTTTAATTCAATATTTCCAAATAAGGGTGGAACAGATGACATGGGCTCTTTGGTATCATATGTGTCTCCCTTAGTATAGGTAAGTGATCCACGAGTATTCCAGTTGTTAGATAACTGGGCCTTAAAAAGAAATGTTCCTCCGATAAGGTAAGCATTCCCCATATTGATGTTTGCAACAACATTGCTCAATTCTCCATTATAATAGATTTTTGATTGTCCATCTATTTCGTAGGGTCCCCTAGCAATATAATTATTGAGAAGCGTATAATAGGTTGTAAATCCGATATGAGTTCTTTTCTTGTCAAAATATTTTAGGGCACTAGCCTCAAAATTATACGCAAATTCGGGTTGGAGATCAGTATTTGGAACGGTTACATCACCTCTCTTTTCTCTTATTTTTCCAATATCATCAATATTCGGAGATCTAAATCCTGAAGATAATACTCCATTTACCTTCCAATTCACATTTGGTATAAAAACATAGCCAACAGTGGCCGTTACCGCAGTATTTCTGTTTCTGATATCCATATCAGGTAAGGTCATATAAGTGGTGTCAACCCATTTAGCATTTAATATCGTATTGGTTAATCGAATCCCCGTGTTCAGTGTAGATTTCTTTCCAATATCCTGTCTATAACTTGCGTAAATAGCTGAACTCAAATAACTGCTTCCCCCGTCTGGGTATCTTGTTTGTACCTGGTAATAGTCCTTAACTCCAATGATTTGATTTCCAACAACGTCTAGTACTTCCCCTTTTGAAGTAGAGTTTACATCATTATACGCTACTTCAAATCCGTATCCAAAATTTCTAGAGATATCCGTATCCAAATTTGTAGTAAAATCTCCATTAATACTATAAACATCCACATTTTCAAATTGATAAGACCGGTCAAAGCTTGAAAATTGTCTTTGGACGCGAGACTCTTTTATTTGCTGATATGCGGCAGTAAAGGAACCTCTTTCCATCCATTTTTTATTTGGATTCATATTGTATTGTGTGGAAAATAAAAAACGGTCCTGGGGTCCATAATACCATTCAGCATATTTTAATTCTCTTTCACTTCTTTCGGTAAGTTTGTCAAATCTGTTTATCTGCGAAGAAGTAGAATATTGTAAATTGAACATCAGATCATTGTTCTGCTTCAAAGGAACAAAAAGCTTTTGCATAAAATCTGTTTGAGTATAACCTACATTCCTTTGTTTACTTGCATCATCATTTAGGACGGGATCAGGATTGTAATAGGTATCCGTATTGTCCGAATATTCGAATTGTAAACCCCAGTCATCAAATCCGTGACGCCGAAAGTCTCCCATTTTTAAATCACCAAACTGACTGCGGGTTATGCTCGTAAATGAGGCCAGCTTTTTTAATTGTAATTCCACAGCGGCATTAAAGGTGTTTTCATTGTTAACGGTGCTATATCTCGCCATAAACTCAACATTAACATTGGGTCTTTCGGATATTTGAGGTTTCCTTGTATAAAAATGGATCACACCACCAAGAGCATCAGAACCATAGATCACGGATGAGGGTCCAAAAATCACCTCAGTTTTATCCAGCGTACTAGGCGCAACGGTGATGGAATTTTGTAAATGGCCCTTTCTGTATATTGCATTATTCATCCTTACTCCATCTACAACCAGCAAAATTCTATTTGCCTCCATTCCTCTCAAAACAGGGCTACCCCCGCCAAACTGAGTTTTCTGAACTTTTACTGCGGGAATGTTAGCGAGCATGTCAGCAGAAGTTTGAGGCACCGAATTTTGGATTTCCTTACTCGAATAAACGGCTATTTCTTCGGCTATTCTGGATCTATCAACGTCTCCTTTATCTGCCGATAAAAACACTTCCTTTAGTAATTCCGCTTTATATTGAAGAAATATGGTAGTAAAATCTTTTTTGATTTGCTTTTTGATCAACTCAAATTCTACATAGCTTACGTGAGTGAATGTAAGTAAATCCATTTCATCAAAAACTGCAAGGTCAAAAATTCCATTTCTGTCAGATACAACTGATTTTGTCCCGGCTTCATTGCTGATCATTACATTTTTGATGGGAAACTCAGTATCCTTATCCACAACTACACATTTTTGCGCATATGAAAAATGCCCTATAAGGACAATTAAGACAGCATTAAGAATTTTCATTAAATACCTCTTTTAATACTTTTAATGATCGTGGTTTTTTAAATCCTGGCAAATGGAATCCATAGTAGACTAATAATACATCCAAAATAGCTTGTCGGTTTACGGAATTCCATTTTAATGCTACCATATCATCAAATTTTATGCCGATTAATGATTTGAATAAAATTAATTCCTTGCCACTAACATAATTCCTTACCGGTTTAAAATTACTAAAGGAGCCTTCCTCGAGATCGAAGAAATTTACAGTATGATTTTTTATGTCCGGATAGAAGCCCAAGTACTTTGTTAATTGCAATAAAAACACCAAATGAAAATTTGCAAAGGTGTCGTGACTATCCAGCCATTTAAAAGCGGTTTCAATGTATTCAAAAAGGTTTGGATTATTTTCCTCCTCCCTTAGAGCATAGGCCAAAACCTCCGCTAGAAAAAGGGCAATGGATTGTTTATAAATATCAATGCCCACCGTTTGGTATAAATAAGAAATCTTCACTTCACTTATGCTGTTCAGGTTTCCTTTGTTGTTATGAATAGCTGAAATATCTAACTGACTTAGGGCTTGAAAATATCCAGGTTTTAATTTTTTAGACCGTCCGCTTAAAATCCTTCTCAGAAGATAGGACTTTACCCCTTCCTCCGTCAAACATTTCACAATAAGATCTGCCTCCCCATATTTAAGGGAAGTCAATACTATCGCTTTTGTTTTGATCATCATTTTTTGGGAAAATTAATTGATGATGGCAATTTTTGTAGATGAGGATTCGGATTGATCCGGACTTGTTAAAAGCACGATGTATATTCCAGAAGCAACTATTTTGCCTCCCAGATTGGTTTTATTCCAAACTACCTTACCTCCCTTTAACTCCTGACCTATTTCAACATTTGTTTCATAAACCAACCTCCCTGAAGTATCCAGAATTTTTACATTCGTGCCCTTAGGAAGATGGGTTCCATTCCTTCCGTCTATTGTAATAAACTCATGTTCTTTTTTGGCCGGATTAGGAAAAGCATAGACTTCTTCCAAACTTTCACCAAAAGGTGCAACGTTACTATTGAAGGCAACAATTCCCATATCGGTGGCAAAATAGACTTTTCCAGTACTGTCATCAACCTTAATTTTTAAAACCCGATTTGAAGGAAGGGGTGAATTGTCTTTATTAAAAATGTACAGGGTTTCACTTCCTGAGGGATTCGTTCCGAGCACACCTCCCGTATCAGTTCCGAACCATTTATTTTGGGCGCCATCAATAGCTATTGAATTAACGGGTTGATCACCAAGAAGTTTTTTGGGGACACCGTTATCTTCAACTATTACTGGTTGAGCATCATAAATACTAGCCTCAAACAATCCAGCCGCATCAGCGTAAACTACAAGTCCTTTTTGAGTTCCTATCCAAATCCTGTTGTTTCTGTCAACTGCCAGAGTTCTTACATTTAAGTCGGGCAAGGAGCCTTTGGTAGCTTCGGTGATCAATGCTCTTTTTCTGTCTCCTGATTCATTGTATACCAAGGCGCCATTTCTTCTCGAGCCCATCCAAATACTCCCTGATTTATCAATCACCAGCTCAGATAAGCCAAAAGCTGGATTTGTCATAATGGAACTAAGATCAAAACTTTTCCAATTACCATTTGTCTCTAATTTTTTTAATCTGTTAGGTACCCAAGCATTGCTTATCCAAAAATTACCCCTGTTGTCAAAGGCGGAACCGTTAACCCTAATGCTCGAATCATTTGATCCCTCCGGGTACAGATCTTCCAGCCCACTATTGCTATCATCCCATATAACTTTGGCTTCGTCATTTTCTACGACCAGCATACCACTACCCCATGAACTGATATAAACCATATTCTCCACAGCAGGATCAAAGGTGATATTGACCAGGTCTCTGGCTGGAAATGAAGGATCGTAGACTTTATTGGTCCATAAGTTTCCGTCTAGGACCGATCCGTTATAATGATCATAACCAAGCCTTTTAGAAAGAGGCGTATAAGCGATATCATACCCGCCGTAAACGACCCAAAGATTATTTTTTTCAACGCCTATTGAAAACACCTGATTTGATGTAGGGCCTTCGGGGTGAATTTCCTGATAAACAGGTGCAAAAAATGTTTGTTGTAAGATGCCATAACTTTCGGTGCCCAAAAAAACCTCCTGATTTATTGCATATGCAGTGTGCAGAGAAAAATTGTGTTCACTCGTAGGTTTTGCTTCGTATACCTGAGTCAAGCTTTTATCTAATACAATGGCGCTGTTCTTTAAACTAATGGATATTAATTCATCTGAGGATCTAATATTGAGAATGGTTTGACTGTAATTTCCCCTTATTTGTAATTCATCAATTGAAACCAATTCATATAAAGTACTTGATCGGGAAGTATAAATTCTATCATTAAAGATATCTATAGATAAAAAGTTGCCCAAAAGGGCTCCTTCTGGCTGCAACCAATTGTTATAATCAATCAGATTCGGATCTTTTATATCAGCCGAATAAATTCCTTTTTCTGTAACTGCATAAATGGTCTCATCCAAAATCGCAGTTTCATTGACAAAAACCGGACTAGAGTTTTCATCAATATAATAAGTATCCCCAAAGTTCAAATTAACAATGTCATATGAAACAATGCCAAAAGGCGTAGATAAGTAAAGACTATTTTCAAATTCAGAGATATGGTTAATCTGTTTCTCCCCGGTAATATCTAGTCTTTCAAT
>JAUXCI010000264.1 GCA_030618945.1 Flavobacteriaceae bacterium | reverse complement strand
TTCCTTGGAATCCACTCCAAACTGATGACCAATATAATCAGGACTGGAAAAACTTATTGCCAGAAAATCCGTATAGTCACTCTGCCCCAATTTTTCATTTTTTATAGCTGCCTTGGCAAACTCCAACAATAAGGTATTGCCAAAAGGCGTACTCTTAATCAGGTCAAAATGAGCATTTTTTTCGCTTAACATTTTTAGGTCATGCGGAAATACCGGTTTTTCTTCTCCTTCAAAAAGACCTTCATAAACATTGTCATCTTCAATACTTTCTACATATGAATCAATAGGATATAGTGTTTCCCATTTCTTTTCCATCATATCTTGTACCAGCCCATTACTATTAAAATCATTCACCCATTCCGGTAACTCAGTCATATAAAAGGTAGAAGTAACAAACTTTCCTTCATATTTTCCAACAAACCAATAAGAACCATTTGATGTATGCCCGCCTGGCAGCACCGCAGAACGATCTTTAAGCCCAATGGCTATGGTTTTGCTATTCATGTTTTGAGCAAGTTTTAACTCATCTGTAATGGTTGTGGTCAATAATCTGTAAGGTGATTTTTGCTCATTTACTTCCATGGTTCCAACCGCCTCATAATTAAAATCATCCACACAATAAATCGACTCTTTTAAAAATTTGTCGTACCAATAATTGGCGATAATACCATGCGTACTACCCGTAGCTCCGGTATAGATTGATGCATGACCTACTGCTGTATACGTAGGAATATAATTAAAATGTGCATTTTCCAAGTTAAAACCTTCTCTTAATATCTTTTTAAACCCATCTTCACCGTACCTATTATAAAATCTGGTCAAATAATCATAACGCATTTGATCCACTACAATACCGACCACTAATTTAGGCCGATCAACCGTCGTAACACTCTGGGCATAGCTAGATAAATACACAAATAAGAATAGGAAGGTATAGCATACTTTTTTCATCATTTTAATTTTTGAAAGCAAATTTACATATAATGTGTTTATATATTATTATTAATTGACTACATATGTCTCTTAAATTTTAATATTTTAGCACTATTGAAATAGATATGAAATACCTTCATAACATAGGCCTGTATTTTTTAATGCTGGTCCAGGTTTTTAAAAAACCACAGAAAAGAAAAATTTTCAGAGAAAGCCTGTTTAAGGAAATTGATGAATTAGGTTTAAAATCTATTGGAATAGTTGCCTTTATCTCCTTTTTTGTAGGCGGGGTTGTGGCCATTCAAACTGCACTGAATGTGGATAGCCCATGGATTCCTAAATTTCTTATAGGATTTGCGACAAAAAGATCTATCATACTGGAGTTTGCACCAACCTTTATGTCAGTAATATTAGCTGGGAAAGTGGGTTCCTATATAACTTCAAGTATTGGTACAATGCGCGTTACTGAACAAATTGATGCTCTTGAAGTTATGGGTGTTAATTCTTTAAATTATCTGGTTTTACCAAAGGTTGTTGCCGCCGTTTTTTTCTACCCTTTTATCGTCCTTCTCGCTATGGTTTTAGGAATTTTCGGTGGATGGGTTTCAGGGCCCCTAACCGGGTTATTTACATCTGACAATTATATTGAAGGTATACAACTTGATTTTCAACCTTACCTTGTCAGATATGCGCTTATAAAAACCATGGTTTTTGCCTTTGTGATAGCGACCATTCCTTCATTTTACGGATATTATGTAAAAGGAGGGTCCCTGGAGGTTGGTAAGGCCAGTACTCAATCAGTTGTTTGGACGAGTATCGTTATTATTTTATTGAATTATTTCTTAACTCAAATGCTTTTAGGATAGATGATAGAGGTTAAAGATATTCACAAGTCGTTTAATGGTCAGCATATTCTCAAAGGAGTGTCGGCAACTTTTCACAAAAGTGATACAAGCATGATCATAGGATCCAGTGGATCCGGAAAAACGGTTTTCCTTAAATGCCTTCTTGGGCTAATCTCCCCTGAAAAAGGAGACATCTGTTATGACGGACGGCACTACAGTCAAATGACCCTTAAAGAAAAAAGAGAACTTCGAAAAGAGATTGGAATGGTATTTCAGGGCGGCGCCTTGTTTGATTCTGAAACCATTGAAGACAATATTAAGTTTCCATTAAAAATGTTCACAAACAACAGCCCGGAAGAGATGAGAGACAGGGTCAATTTTGTTTTAAAGCGCGTACATCTGGAAAATGTGAATCAAAAATTTCCGGCTGAACTATCTGGCGGGATGCAAAAACGGGTTGCCATTGCCAGGGCCATTGTAATGAATCCCAAATACTTGTTTTGTGATGAACCCAATTCAGGGCTGGATCCTCAAACAGCGATTGTCATAGACAACCTCATCCAGGAGATTACTGATGAATACGAAATGATTACCATCATCAATTCCCATGATATGAATTCAGTTATGGAGATAGGTGAAAAAATCATTTTTCTTAAACAGGGAATAAAGGAATGGGAAGGCTCTTATAAAACCATTTTCAAAACAGATAACCAGGCGGTAACTGACTTTGTCTATTCTTCAAATCTTTATAAGAAGGTAAGGGAAACCTATAATAAAGGTTAGGCCATAAGGCTAAACTTCATTTTACTTATAATGATAATTTAAAATCCCGGCTATCGTTAGTTGGTAATGAATTGCTTTAGCGAAGTTCTCGTACTTCAATATTTTTTAATTTAAGCCGTATCTGCATCCATTTTTTCAATTTCTCTTCCTGAATTCTTCGCTGCCTCTTGCTCACCAAGGCTTTCCACTGAACGGTAATTACGTTAGACGTATCTATTTTTTCAAAATCAGACACATATTCACGAGCATAACTAACACTCTTTAAATCGTTGTAGTTTATTTTGATCTCTTTTACAACCCTGTCAAAAAATACTTCGTTGTCATAATACCTTCTCAAATTCTTTTCAAGTTTACTGATTCTTTGGTCCTTCTCCCGAATAGATTCTTCTCTGGTAATCAACAACTTATTACTCTCAATATACAACTCTTTCATCTGGTCAATATCTTCCCGAACTCCAGAGTTATCCTGACTTTGCAAAATAGTTAGCTTGGTATTTTTAAGGCCGAGTTCCTCCATAAGCATTTCCCATCTATCCTTATCTCTTTTGTCATAATCACTTCCAAAAACGTATAACTTGATTTCCTTTCCTTTGTAATCAATACTATCACTGTTATCCCCAATAATATCTACCCCTTCAGCCTTGATCTCTTTAATGAAGATCTCAGCTCTGGTCGTATAATCATTCAACAGATACAATTCATAAAATAGATAAATACTAAAACTCAAAATAACAATAGCTACCAATGAGGCTATTCTGGAAATCCTTTTCCTTTTGGCCTGATTGATGTATTTAAGCATGGGGAATTTTAAATATTTTATAATCGTAAACGCGGCTAAGGCAATAAAAATACTGTTGATCGTAAACAGAAACATCGCACCTCCAAAATAGTTAAACTGCCCTGTGGCAAGACCAAATCCAGCAGTACATAAGGGCGGCATCAAAGCAGTAGCAATAGCTACACCGGCTATAGTGTTAAATTGAGCCTTAGGTCGGCTGATGGCAATGATCAAAGCTAGTCCACCAGTTATAGCGAT
>JAUXCI010000165.1 GCA_030618945.1 Flavobacteriaceae bacterium | reverse complement strand
TGATAGCCAAATTTACCCCTTGTGGTATCTAGATCCATTCTTGCAACTTTTACCTCAGGAAACAAATCGTTTAACTCTAATTCTATCTGTTCGGTTCCAAAACCTTTTGTATCAAGTGTCGGGTTTTCACAGGCAGGACAAATCCGCGGTAAGGCCCGATGATGTCCGCAGTAATGACACCGTAACTCATTGTTGAATTTATGAAAGGTCAGGCTAACGTCACAATTTGGGCATTGTGGCGCAATTCCACAGGTACTGCATTCCACAATTGGTGAATAGCCCCTTCTGTTTTGAAACAGGATGATCTGCTCTTTATCGGCAAGAGCCTCTTTCATCAAATCCATCAATCGGTCAGAAAAATGACCCGTCATACGTTTTTTTCGATGCTTTTCTTTAATATCTACAAGTTCGATCTCCGGAAGCATCACGTCACCATAACGCTTATCCAACTTTACATAAGCATATTTGTTTTGCTGGGCATTATAATAGGTTTCAATGGCCGGAGTTGCACTACCCAACAATACCTTAGCCTTGTGTATATGGCCCAACATAACTGCCGTATCTCTTGCATGATATCTCGGAGACGGCTCAAACTGTTTAAAGGAGGTCTCGTGCTCTTCATCGACAATAATGAGGCCCAAATTGCTAAAAGGCAAAAGAACCGATGAGCGGGCTCCTAAGATAATTTGAGCCTTTTGCTTTTTTTTCAACAAATTATTCCATACTTCTACCCGCTCATCCACTGAATACCTGGAATGAAATACGGATATATCATCCCCGAAATATTTCTGCAACCTTGATATGATATGAGTCGTCAAAGCGATTTCAGGTAATAAATAAAGTACTTGCCGGCCTTTTTCAAGGGTTTCATTGATAAGATGTGTGTAGATCTCTGTTTTTCCACTTGAGGTTATCCCATGCAGCAAACAAACCTCCTGCTTTTCAAAAGCGGTTTTAATTTCTGTTAATGACGCTTCTTGAGCCTCATTCAATTTATGGACTTCTTTCCCTTCTGTTTCAAAAGAAACCCTGTCTTCACGAACAGATGTTTGCTCGAAAACACCTTTTTTAATCAAACTATTGACTATCGCAGATGAAACATTACTTTTTTTGATGAGTTCTTTTACCTGAATGGGTTTTTTAGAACCTAATCTCAAATTAAAAAAACTGAGCATTAGCACTCGCTGCTTAGGCGCTTTAGATAATTCATCTAATAATTTGTGCAGCTCATCATCAGTTTTATAATTATTATGAAGCTGAATATACTTAACCATCTTAGGTTTGTACTGTTCATATATCTCTTCCTTTACTGAAATGGCCTCTTTGTTGATCATTTCTTTGACTACCGACAAAACACCTTTCCTGCCAAGAATTTTACCAATTTCATCAATCTTTAATTGAGCTTGATGCTCCAAAGCTTCCCAAATAAGAAACTCCTCATCATTCAATAGGGATTCCTGTTCAAAAGCCTCATTCTTTAATACCAATGTTTCGCTTTCCAGTAAAAAGGCTCTAGGTATAGAAGCTCGCATCACATCACCAAGAGAGCACATATAATAATCCGAAATCCACTGCCAGTGGCTCAGTTGAAGTTGTGTAACGACGGGTTGATCATCCAGAATCTGATAAATATCTTTGGCTTCATAGGCTTCTGGCTTTTCATGGTGTTTTTCAAAGACAATTGCCGTAAATATTTTTGATTTTCCAAAAGGTACTGCCACCCGCATACCCACCTGAATAAACTCAAACTCAGCCTCGTTAACACTATAGGTGAATAACTTTTGCAAGGGAATGGGCAATATGACATTGATATAGTTGATAAGCAGCTTATTAATTGGTTATTGTTTTAATAACATCAAAATGATCAAATATAATTTGATGGACTTGTAGATGATTAACATTAGAACAAGTCATTTATACTACGAAACTATGTGTAATATTAGTTCTGAACAAATTATTACTGAACAAAAAAAACACCCTCATCAAATGAAGGTGTTTAAAATTGGGGAATTAATGTTACTGAATTAATTTGTCTCAATCCATGAGATAATAGATGCATCCGTGGGCAATGTTTTTGGTTCTATAACCTTAACAAGTTCACCCTCTTCATTAAGTAAGTATTTTTGAAAATTCCAGGCTATTTCTGAGTTTTCAAGACCGTTTTTTCTTTTCTCGGTTAAAAAGTGATACACTTCATGCATATCATCTCCTTTAACTGAAATTTTAGACATCATCGGAAAAGTAACGCCGTAATTTTCTTTACAAAAACTAGCTATTTCCTGATCTGATCCTGGTTCCTGCGCACCAAAATTATTCGCCGGAAATCCAATGATTATAAAATTCTTATCCTTGTAGGTTTCATATAATTTTTGAAGATCTGCATATTGTGGCGTTAATCCGCATTCAGAAGCGGTATTGACTACCATAATCTTTTTGCCTTTTAAACTTGAAAAATCAAATTTATCACCGTAAAGATCAGTTACTTCAAACTGATAAATATTTTCAGAAGCTTTTTGCTCCTCCACTACCATCGTCATATTCTTATTTGTTGCCTTGGCCTTTTTCTCTTTACAAGATACAGCAAAGGAAGCAATTAGTATAAAGAAAAGAATATGGTATTTCATCTACTTTTTATTTTTCTTTTTATAAAATTTAGCAAACTTAAGGTAAGCCAATATACTTAAAATTACAGAAACGATCAACCATCCCCAAATTTGATTAGGGATTTGAGCCGATTCTCCCTGTGCATACGAATGCAAGCCCGACAAAAGGTGATTCACACCCAAATAGGTCATAAGGATAGAGGCAAAAGCAAATACAGACATCATATTATAGGTGAATTTACTTTTTAACCCAGGTATGATTCTCATGTGTAAAACAAAAGAGTAAATAATAATACTGATCAAGGCCCAGGTTTCTTTTGGGTCCCATCCCCAATACCTACCCCAACTTTCATTGGCCCAGATCCCTCCGAGGAAGTTTCCTATCACCAAAAGAATAAGACCCACGGTCAATGACATCTCATTTATTGATGTGATCTCATTGATTGCCAGATTCATTTTCTTCTTATTCTTTTTATTGGTAAAAACATAAAGGATCATTGATAACATACCTAAAATCATCCCTATGGTAAACGGTCCATAACTGGCTACTATAATGGCAACGTGAACCATCAACCAATAAGAATCCAAAACAGGAACTAAATTACCTATTGACGGATCCATCCAGTTCCAATGGGCTACCATAAGTAACATCGAAGTTACAAAGGTAGTAGCTGCAAGGGTCAAAGGCGATCTCTTTCCAAAAACCAAGCCAAACAACATGGTTGCCCATGACACATAAATCATTGATTCATAACCATTTGACCAAGGAGCATGGCCCGAAATATACCAACGTATACCTAGCCCTATTGTTTGATAAACGAACAAGGCAACAATGATGGCTGAACAAATTTTGACCATTGCGTTCACCCATTTTTTATTGTTAAAAATATTGATGATCACAACAATAAACATCAATAAACTGGCGTACATATAATAAGCGAACAATGATTTGAAAATATCGTATTCATTATAGAATAGCTCCAGATCAACTTTCCTCTCACTCGGTACAACCTCAGTGCCATATTTTCGCTGAAATTTGTGAATGCTTTCCAAATATTCATCGGCTTCACTATAATCATTTGACTTTGTAGAAGCAGCAACCTGAGCCGCATATAAAGGAAGAATATTACTCACATACAATGAATCTTCTCCTTTAAAACCGGCATGGTGACTCTCTACATATGAATACCATTTATGGTCTTTATCATTTGGTAAAGGGAAGAATTTAAAAATACTTCCACCAAGGGCTCCAAATAATAAATTAGCCCTACCATCAATATTTAAAATACTTTCTTCATATTTATCTTTAATTTTCTTTTTGTGGGCACTCGCTACTTCATCTGTTAGTTTATAAACACCTTTTTCAGTGAAAAAATCAGAAAATCTTGCGTATTTCTGATCATGAGGAATACCAATTAAATCCCGAACCTTAGTATTGTCTTTTTTGATATATATAAAAGGTACAAAATACCAGGATCTTGGATTGGTCAACATAGACACTACCACCTGATTCGCATCCATATCCAAATAGTAGTCTTTTTTACTCACCTTTCTGAGTAACTCTGATGCAAAGGTATTTACGGGCTTCATCCTTCCCCCCTCATCCTGAATTACTAATTTACCGAACTCTTTGGCATGTGCTTTATCCGCTGTTTGAACTGCTATTATAGAGTCTATAGTTTTGTATTGCTGATCATGTGTTGATTGCGCAAAAGATACGCCAGTAATCAAGAGGATCAACACACTGAGTTTGGCCTTCTTTTTCTTAAGCTTTTTTAAACTTTTTCTCAAACTTGCAAACCTGGTGTTTTTATCAAATACGGCCCAAATAAGTCCAAAAAATAATAAAAAATATCCTATATAAGAAGTCCAGGTTCCGGCACGATCATAGTTAACCGACAAAAAAGTTTGTTCCACTTCTCCTTTATCATTATAACTGGACTGGAAAAACCTATACCCTTTATGATCAAGTACGTGATTCATGAAAATTTTAAAATCAAAAACATCATCTCCATCCACTACAGTAATCTCACTGGCATATGATTTAGGGCTCATAGATCCTGGATATCTTTCCAATTGAAAATCACGAAGTTTAATTGAAAATGGAATTTGAAATTGCTTGGACCCATAACTAAGCCTGAAATTCAATCCGTCCTGAGTAAAAGTTTTAGGCGCTCTTAATGAAAACGCATTACCCATAAGTGTGATATTCTGCTTTGTGTTTTTCGTTACAACTTCAACTTCTAAAAGATCTGCCGGGTGCTCATTCTTATCACCAGAAACCATTTTCATCACACCCTTGGTTGGCTGGTCAGGAATAACAAATTGATTATTACTCAATTGGTATAAAGACCGGAAATTAAACGTTTGAACAGAATCTTTAACCACCATTCCTTTAGTCTGACTTGCCATGATCATATATTCACCTTCTTGTGGCGTATAAATTCTTAAGGTATCGTTGACAGTATATAAATTGGTAGCACCTTCAGTAAAATTCTCGTAGGCAAATAAAGAATTATGCATATTCACCGTTTCACCGGCTTTAATATAATGCTCGTGTCGGCCACCACCGCCAGACTCCACTATTTTTAAATATACTTCCCCTTCTTCAGAAGTTTGAAATTCTTCATAGGCATTCGGAATATAATTCACATAATTGACTTCAATAGGATCACCTTTAAAATCAGTTTTAATTGAAAAGTTGTTACCTCCTCTAATCCAATTCAAAAAGTTCGCGGTATTATGGATAAAATTACTACTATCCCCATAAGTACTGGCAAAAAGATAATGCTTATATAAGGGTGCTTTTTGCTCTTCATCATTATCTATATGTATATCAACATAGGCTTTATCAGATAACATCTTATTGGTCGTTTGTCCTTCATAAATGGGCATAAGTCCTTCATATCCTATATACCTGGTAATTCCTGCACCAATAAGAATCAATATAAAAGAAAGGTGTAAAAGAAGTACAGAAAATTTTTTCTTTTGTAAAAGGTCATACCTTTTGATATTTCCGATAAAATTGACCGTTAATAAGATCATTACCAGTTCAAACCACCAGGCATTATAAACCAGTGCCTTTGCAGTTTGTGTACCGTAATCATTTTCGATAAAAGTAGCAATGCCCATAGCAGCAGCAAAGGTCAAAAGTAATACACCAGTAAGGCGGGTCGAAAATAAAATATTTGCAATTTTTTTCATTGTTTTTAATTCGATAAATTGGTTTGCGAAGTTACTAAAATTTCCTTCAATAGTTTTTTTTTTGAGATCATTCAATTTTGCAGATTTAGTTCAATCTTAATTTCTTCTTTGCTGCAAATGTACCTTTTGTAACATTCCGACCACAAATATGTAACTCTAGTATCAT
>JAUXCI010000213.1 GCA_030618945.1 Flavobacteriaceae bacterium | reverse complement strand
TCCGACTTCATGCTGTTAACCGAAGGATCGAAGGTAAATTCTTTTCTAAACCAGCTGGCCTTTTTTATATTTTTCAATACTTTAGAGCCTTTGGATAAGAAAACATTTCGCACCAAATCATTGATAAAATAGTCAGTAGAAGTTCGTACCTCATATTTTAGTCGAGGTTGATTATTTTTAGAAACCAATAATTCTTTTAACCTTTCATCATCCAGGTAAGAATTTAAGACCCCAATTATAAGGTAAAGTGTTGATAGTCTTTGCTGACCATCACTCAAATAAAAGAAAGTTTCAGGGTACTCATAGGTGTAAATGATGCCATAAGAAAGCTCTGAAAATACTTTAGCTGTTTTCGCCACTTCAACAAACTCACTACAAAAAGTATGAGCCAGTGTTTTACTGTCTCCTTCCGGCTTAATATTACCCCAACAATAATCACGTTGTAAATCGGGAATGATTATTAAGTTATCATTCTTTAATAAACTGGGTAGTTTGTTATAGCTTCCAGATTTCATTATATCCTAATTTGTAAAAAAGCTGTTAAAGTCATTTCTAAAAGCATTTGCATTCGCCATTATTTCTTTTGAAAGCCATTGTGCGTTGCTACCAAACACCGATAACGTATGCAACCACAAACCATAATTCCTCCCGTTTGGCTTTAACATTTCTTCAAATACTATTTGCTTTTTTTCTTTTGGGTTTTTGTTGCTCAGCATACTGTTCAATCCCTTGGGGATTAATACCAGATTACCAACAGAGTTTGTAAGATTTTTAAGCCTTTTTCTCTCTGCCTTAGTTATTTTATTATTACGATATACTTGTGGTTTGATGTGTTCCAAACTTCTCTTCTGAGCCTCCTTTATTTCCTCATCATTTTTAAAATTATTCTCTTCATAAAGCGTAAAGTCAAATCTTTGATTTTGCTCATTTGTCATGCACACATTCATTCTGAGCAATTGACGTGTAACTAAGGTGTATTTGGTGTAGTATGCATTCTCATCTTCAATAAGGCTATTGATAAACTGGTCAGGTGGGTTATCACCCAATATTTGTTTGATATATTCTTTTTTTAGATCCCCAACAAATTTATCCCTGGAATCCACATAAAATCCAAACAACTTTTTTGTGGCTACTTCTTTGTCTTTAAGGCCACTGCCCTTAAAAAGTAAACCCAGATAATTGAATATCTCTGTATTATTAAACCATTCTTGAAAGATGCTCTGAATCAACCGGAGGTCATTAAATACCTCAATAGCATCTATTTTATTTTTATTGCTCTTTACTGATTGTTTCTTAAAAAACTCAAATAATTTATTGTCCGCTAACCTTTCGTTTCTCAAACTCCCATAGAACTTTAAAACTGCTGACATATCAGGTTCGTCACTGTCTTTCGTAGGAAAGCTAAGTGCAATCATTTTTCCGAATTCTTTGTGCTGTTTATTCTCCCACCATTTTCTCCAGTTATCCCATTCTGTTGCTAATTTTCCTCTTAGTTGGTTGATTTGCCACTCTAAACCATCATTTTGGATTTTCCCATGTAATTCACCAAACATCTGTCGGGATGATTCCCTTAACAAATTTGATTTTACGAGATCGGTTTGAGTCATCTCAGCCTTTCCCTTATTCATCATGGAAAAAACTCTGGCCTCATCTTGTTGTTTATCCAGTTTGATATAGATAATTTTTATGTTTTCGAGCAGAAACTGACCAAAAAGTTCCGGATTATCTAATTGGCTGACCATCTTTTGACAAAGTCTCCATGCTTTCTTTAGTGCTGCAATATCTTGAATTGATTCATCTCCTTCACACTTACCCTCAATAAATTGCTGTAAGGTTTCGTTGGCAGCCTTTCTTACTTTATACAGTAACTTTGAGTTAAGCCGGATGCTATTATTCGTAACCCCAATTTGTTGCAAGCATGCCAATAGGATAAATAAGGATGTGGTACGTTGCTGCCCGTCCACCAATTCTATTTCAGTTTCGCTTTCTTTTACTGTGATACCCTGAAGGTAATACTCGTAGTAGGGCGAAATACCGCCATTGACTCTTGCTTTGATAAACTCTTCGGTCAGGTCTGACAGCAACAGACCCAAGTGCAGGCCTCTACGTTTTTCATTGGTTTGCAGACTCCATTTGTAGCCTCGCTGGTAGTAAGGCACTACAAACACTCTATTGTCACCAAAATATTCCTCTACGCTTTTAAAATTTGACATACTTATTTCTTATTAAACACCCTCTCAAAAAACCCCCAAGCCACCTGGTAATCCTCTATCCGGTCGCATTTATCGAAGGGTGCGTGGTAGGTTACTTTTTTGCCATAGTAGAGCTCACTTTTTTCGATAGTGTGTTCGTAGGTTTCGCCTGCTTTTAGTTCTTTTATGGTATTCCACACCGGTCTGTCCACACCCACACCGGTTAGGCCTTTGGAGCAGGTGAATACGATGTTGCCGGTGGTATCGTACCAGGTATCGTCTTCGTTTTGCTGGAGGACGGGGAACTGCACATTGTAAATCAATATCAATTCTTCCAGTGTTAAACCCAGTGCCATAGCAGTAATTACATCTATCTCCACCAATGCCTGCCGGCGCTCAAACCAGTTGCGCAATGGGGTTGACCATTGCCATTCCTTGGTAAGGGTGTTAAAAGGTTTTAGGCGGTTTTCACTTTTACTCCAACTATCTTGCTTAAAAACTTCTTGCCAGTTTTGCTCCCATAAATCTGAATAATACTTGTTTACACAATTAAGAACAAGTGTCCGTAAGGCAAGACCTGGGTAATAAAACTTGGATACACCAAGTAGCAGACCACTCATATCACTTGGTTTTATGTGGCCTCTACCTTTTGCTTTTATTAGAAAGTCTAATACTATACTTGAAGAAAGACCACATAATTCGATCATCATTTCATCGGAATTTAAAGAAATTGATCTCAATGTTCCTAAATGACTCACATTAGGCGGTAAAATACACGATTGAAGAGTTCGTTCGCCAGTTATGCTTAACATTTCTGCATACCCTAATTTGTAATCATTTATCCATTTTGGGTTATCTTTTAATCCTACTATACGCTCAGTAAAAACCTCAAGATTTTCATTTGGAATGTAATTTGTTCTTGGAACAAATTCCTCAGAGATTGTATTGAGATCTACTACATCGTAGTCACTATTAAGATTGCATATTACACGTGGTGTTTTATAAATAGGTGTTGAAACAAAAAAATGTGGACCACTATAAATCAGTTCGCAGTTCTTAAGAGTCGGATATTTTGTCTCTCTTTTAATAACTCCTTCCTTTACGGAGATTGTTTCATTCCAGCAATCTGAACTATAATATGGGACTTGACCTACTTTACCTTTAAAGGAGGCCAATTTTTCTAATACACCTATAATTTGTTTCGTATGAATTGATACCAGTCTTGCACTTATGGCTTTTCCGCCATTTTCAAATGTAGAAGATAAAGTTGACAATTCGCTAGTTCTAAATCTTATTATTCTATCCGCGTGTGGATGAATATTCCAAATCATCTTACCGGTAAACTTGTCCTTTATTTTAAAACCACCTGGCATTCCGACCCCAGAATGAACAAAGCTTCCATCTATAGTGGTTGGATGAAACAGATTACTAATAGCAATAAAATCAATTTCTGAAGAATTTCCAGAATAAATTTGACAACCATATATGGTTTCATGATGGACTTCGGCGAAAAGAACTAATTCGTTTTTAAACTGAAAAAAATACCTCAATCGTGGATAAAGCTCTAATCTTAATGATTCAGCTCTCGGGTCATCAAAAATTCCTATAGGATGAACTAACCCAATAAATCCAGTTTTAGATGCAATCAATAAAGAATTTGTCAAAATGCATTTATACAAATTATTTCTTTGCCCTTGTAACAAAGGATAATTTTGATTTGCACCAAGAAATTCTTTTGTAGATTCTGCCCATACAAATTCATTTAGGTATAATCCTTTTAATAAAGTATTTTTCCATAAAATATCGATAGCAATTTTCCGTACATATGGAGCTTTCATATTTCGGATAAGGAGTTCAGGATTTTGTTCACTCAAAACTCCTGTTTCGTCCATTTCAATTCCTACCCAAGGTGGATTTCCCACAATCACATCAAAACCACCACGTTCCCAGAATACCTCTATAAACTCTAGTTGAGGGTGGAAAAAATGATGATGTCCGGCCAGTTTCTGCACCAGTTTGATGCGTTGGTTTTCATCAAAGATATCACGGGGAGAGGAGTAGCGCACAAAAGCTTCCTTGATATTTATTTCATCTTCCTTTTCCGGGTAATCGTCGGTTATCGTTTCATCTTCGTTGGTATCGTGTTCTTCATCTTCTTTAGTCTGGATTGTCAATTGCTTGTCGGTAGGTTTAAAAAAGTCGAGTTGTACATTTTTATCGGAACCCCATTCGCTCCTTGCAGGCCGTTTTATTTCGTCTGCTGCCTTTTTCAGATCGAGGTCGAGAATGTTGGCGATGTCCTGCCAGTATTCTAACCGGTTGGGCAATTCACCTGCCTGCCGCATATCCCAGAACCACAGGGCACACCAGTAGTCCATCACCATCTTCAGCTTGAAGTAAGGTGCGCTTTGTTTGTTCCGTATCTCTTCAATCGCTTCTTTTTCTGAATAGGTTTTCAAGCGGGTTTGGATTGCTTTTTCTTCTGCACCCCATACATGGAAACGAGAATAGGTTTGCCTGTTAACCAAGCTTTGAAAGCGGTAGTATTCCTTCAATTGCTCATCAATTGTAAGACATATCCGTTTAAGTAGTGCTATTTCTGATTTCAG
>JAUXCI010000193.1 GCA_030618945.1 Flavobacteriaceae bacterium | reverse complement strand
GATCTATTAAACATGTACTGGAGAGACGTTTATCATTTTCAATTGAATAAAGGGAACAATGAAGATGAGGCAGAAGATATAACGATAAAGGCTTTTGCCAAGGCTTTTGATAAAATTGATACTTTTGACGATAGTTTTCAATTTAAAACATGGCTTTTTACCATTTCCAGTAATTTGCATATTGATCATTTAAGAAAAAAGAAGACTGAAACAGTCTCCATTAATAAAAACAAGGAGGTCCACAGAATTGTAGATGAAGACCCTACGCCTTCTGACAAACTTATTCAGGAACAAAATTTGGCACAATTAAAGGCATACATTTTACTATTAAAACCACATTATCAGGAAGTGATTAATTTGCGTTATTTTCAGGAATTAAGCTATAAGGAAATGGCGACCCATATTGATGAGCCTTTAAATAATATTAAGGTTAAATTATTAAGGGCTAAAAAATTACTTGCCGAAATCATCAATAACAAATAATTAATAAGCATATTTATAAATACATAAAATAAAAACATTTTTAAAAAACCTTAAAAATTATATTATCTTTGTTTTATAATTATAATTGTAATATCATGTCACAAGGAATAGTAAAATTCTTCAATGAATCCAAGGGCTTTGGATTTATTACAGAGTCAGGTTCAAACACAGAACATTTTGTTCACGTTTCCGGTTTAATTGATCAAATTAACGAAGGCGATAGTGTTGAATTCGAATTAACAGAAGGTAAAAAAGGATTAAACGCTGTAAATGTGAAAGTCATTTAATTAGTGATTTTAATTTTTTTTGTAGAATCAAAACCTATTGTAACCGATAGGGTTTTTTTTACTTTTTAGGTTCCTATTAAACAAATTTCAAAACATGACAAATATCAACTAATTCGGTCCTGCATTTTTTTACTTTTGCAAGTTGGTATAAACTAGTTTTTGTATATTGCTATTTAGCGTAATAACTAGTTTCAAGATATACTACTAATTAATAAAAAAAATAAAAATGTCTCAAAAACACACCTTTCATATTCCCGTTATGGGTACCGGATTTACACTGGACACACCCATCAAGGTTTCGCGGTATGGCATAGATTCAGTAATATCCATTGTTGACGATGTTCTCATGGAAAATCTGAGAAAAATGTACTGTGAGAAATTTGAAATCCCATACCAGGCTATTACCGAAAAAATAGAGGACTTCAGAGCTAAAAGAATTACTTCCTACCTTAATTTAGTAAACGAGGTAGCATCGAGAAAATTTAAGTCCTTAAAAGATACTACGCTGGAAACAAGTAAGGAAATTAAAACTTACTTTTCATTGCTTCCGGATTCTTCAGGATTAAAAAAACAGTTTTTAGAATTCTCTTCTAACAATACACCATTGAAAGAGTTAAAAAACTGGATCAATGAAAATCTTACGATGGGAAGTATTGATGTAAATATCATGACCAAACTTGACAAGGTTAATTACCGTGATGGTGAAGCTTTACCTAGTCAATACAACGATGCACATGCAGCTTTGAGGGGTTTTGCGCAAAGTGACCTTGAATCTTCCATGATATTATCAGCAGGAATGAATCCTCGCCTTTACAGCTATATGGAGGGGTTTAACGATTTCTACCCAGACGCAAATGGTTATATTAAAAAGAAAATTGTGATCAAAGTAAGCGATTACAGATCGGCCTTGATTCAGGGTAAATTTTTAGCTAAAAAAGGTCTATGGGTTTCAGAATACCGAATAGAATCTGGTTTGAACTGTGGAGGTCATGCTTTTGCAACTGAAGGATTCTTAATGGGACCAATTCTTGAAGAATTTAAGAAGAATAGAAATGAACTCATTCAAACCGTAAATGACATATTAATTTCGGCGCTGACAAAAGCAGATAAAGAGCTTCCAAAGAAATTTTTAGATTTAAAAATTACTGCACAAGGCGGGGTTGGAACGGATGAAGAGCATCAATTTTTGCTCGACCATTATCAAGTTGATTCTGTGGGTTGGGGAACTCCATTTCTTTTGGTTCCTGAGGCAACAACAGTTGATGAACCTACTATGGAAAAGCTAATGTCTGCAACTGAAAAAGATCTCTATTTAAGTAAAATTTCACCACTAGGCATTCCATTTAATAATCTAAGAGGAAATTCGAAAGACTTAGAAAAAATGGAAAAAATTGACAGTGGAAGACCAGGCAGTCCTTGTCCTAAGAAATATCTGGCGCTAAATAGTGAGTTTACTGACAAGACCATTTGCACTGCCTCTCGTCAATTTCAGCGTTATAAAATTAAAGAATTGGATAAGGAGGAGCTTTCAACGTCTGAATACAAAAACAGGTTCGAGCAAATTGTGGATAAATCATGTATCTGCGTTGGACTAGGATCATCAATTATGCAGGTTAATGGATTAAACAAAAAGAATGATAAAACAGGTGTTTCCATTTGCCCAGGACCAAACATGGCTTACTTTTCTAATATTATGAGTTTAAAAGAAATGACAGATCACATTTATGGCAGAATAAATGTAATTTCCACATTAAATCGGCCAAACATGTTCATTAAGGAGGTCAAATTATATATTGATTATCTGAAAACTACAATTGAAGAATCTCAAGGTGCCCTAAACAAAAAACAAGAAAAATACTTTTTGTCATTTTCTACTAATTTGAAGGAAGGGATTGAATACTATCAAAACATGTTCCTGGAAATGAAAGATACGTTTGAGGAAACAAGAATAAACATCTTGAGTGATCTTGAACAAAACACCCACGAAATGAAGCTTATAGAAGTCAGGATCAATAAGCTTCTTTCTAATGCTAATCCGGTGGTCTAAATAAAACCGAATTATCTAAAGCAAGCCATTTATTTTGGCATATTGTAATAACATGATCGTTTTAGCGTCTCTTATCTGACCTGTTTCGATCATGTTTAAAGCTTCATTGAAGTCTACTTCCATCACAAGAATATCCTCCTGCTCAGAATCCAGACCTCCTCCCTCTCCTATTTTATCATGATCATTGTATTCTGCCACATAGAAATGTATAATTTCAGTTACTGCTCCAGGCGACATATAAGCTTCAAAAACCTTTTCAACATGGCTCACTCTAAAACCTGACTCCTCTTCAGCCTCTTTTATTACACAGGTTTCAGGGTCATCACCATCAAGCAGACCTGCACAAGTTTCAATCATCATTCCTGTTGTATTTCCATTGAGATAAGTTGGCATTCTGAATTGACTCACAAGAATGACGGTTTGCTTGATTCTATTGTATAGTAAAACCGTTGCACCATTTCCTCGATCATAAGCCTCACGTGCTTGTTCTACCCAATTTCCATTCTCCATTCGATAATCGAAAATAACTTTATTGAGCGTATACCAATTATTTGAGAGTAATATTTTTTTAATATTCTTTACTTTCTCATTCATAGCGGATTACCTAATCAATTTTCTGTATTTGATCCTTTTAGGCATCATGTCGCCACCAAGGCGTTTCTTTTTATTCTCCTCGTATTCTGAAAAACTTCCTTCAAAATAATAAACCTCTGAATCACCTTCAAAAGCAAGGATATGAGTACAAACTCTATCCAGAAACCATCGATCGTGAGAAATAATGACCGCGCATCCTGCAAAGTTTTCAAGCCCTTCTTCCAGTGCTCTTAAAGTGTTAATGTCCAAGTCATTTGTAGGTTCATCCAGCAAAAGTACATTTCCTTCCTCCCGAAGGGTCATGGCCAAGTGTAAACGGTTTCTTTCACCTCCCGAAAGGGCTGATACCTTTTTATTTTGTTCTGAACCTCCAAAGTTAAACCTACCTAAATAAGCTCTCGAATTCACCATTTTTCCTCCCATCATAACCATTTCTTGCTCATCAGCAAAATTCTGCCAAATGGATTTTTCAGGATCAATATTGGAGTGGCTTTGATCAACATAAGCTACTTTAGCAGTGTCTCCCACCTTGAATTCTCCTTTGTCAGCTTTTTCCTCATCCATGATCATTTTAAAGATGGTCGTCTTTCCTGCGCCGTTGGGTCCAATGATTCCTACAATTCCGTTGGGTGGTAATTTAAAATTCAGGTCATCATAAAGTAATTTATCTCCAAAGGCTTTTGATACACCAACAGCGTCGATTACGTTGTTTCCTAATCTCGGTCCGTTGGGAATATAAATTTCTAATTTTTCTTCTGTTTGTTGTTGATCCTGATTCATTAACTTATCATAACTTGATAAACGAGCTTTTGATTTGGCATGCCTTCCTTTCGGAGCCATTCTCACCCATTCCAATTCCCTTTTAAGGGTTTTTTGACGTTTTGAAGCTGTTTTTTCCTCCTTTGCCAATCTATCCGATTTTTGTTCTAACCAGGAAGAATAATTTCCTTTCCAAGGTATACCCTCTCCCCTGTCAAGTTCAAGTATCCAACCAGCAACATTATCAAGAAAATATCGATCATGCGTCACAGCAATCACTGTCCCTTTGTATTGTGCCAGGTGATGTTCAAGCCAATGTACAGATTCTGCGTCCAAATGGTTGGTAGGTTCATCCAGTAACAAAACATCTGGTTCCTGTAATAAAAGTCGGCACAAGGCAACCCTTCTTCGCTCTCCTCCCGAAAGATTTTTTATGGGGGTATCGCCTTCAGGTGTTCTAAGAGCGTCCATGGCAATCTCCAACTTGGTATCAAGTTCCCAGGCATTTTGAGCGTCAATTTTATCTTGTAGGACGGCTTGCTGAGCCATTAGTTTATCCATTTTATCAGCATCAGAATACACTTCTTCCAAGCCAAACATGTCATTTATCTTATTGTATTCATCCAGGATGGCAACAGTTTCACTAACTCCTTCTTTTACAATATCTATCACGGTTTTTGTGTCATCCAATAAAGGTTCCTGAGCGAGAAAACCCACGGTATAATTTGGAGCGAAAACCACATCACCTTGATAATTTTTCTCAAGGCCCGCAATAATTTTTAACAAAGTAGATTTACCAGAACCATTTAAACCTAGAATCCCAATTTTTGCTCCGTAAAAAAAGCTCAAATATATATTTTTAAGCACTTGCTTATTGTTACTTTGATAGGTTTTACTTACTCCGCTCATGGAAAATATAACCTTTTTATCGTCTGACATTTTTATGTTTTTTTAATGAATATTAATTATCTAGAATTATTGTTTCCTCAACCCTAATTTGGAATACAAATATAGTAATCACGAGACAAAATTTGCTTCTC
>JAUXCI010000227.1 GCA_030618945.1 Flavobacteriaceae bacterium | reverse complement strand
TTCATGGCATGTGTTTAAGGAAAAGTTTGAAGAAGAACGTGTTGACCATAAAGAATGATTGTGATTTAATGAGCCGTACTAAACTAAATTTTTTAAATTTTTGATCAAAAGGGTAGCAAATCTAAATTGATTGTTGCTTTTCATTGAATAAAATCGTAATTTCATTCGCTTTAAAATGATTGCGTAAATATTAAATCCAATAGTAGTTTTATGGAAGATAAAAATCAAGATCCGAAATCTAAACCGAAAAAAGCCATATCAAGGCGAAGTTTTATCAGAGGAGCCGGATTATCGACTGCTGGTAGTGTATTATTAACTACCAATGCCCTTGCATTTGAATATGATGAACAGGTTAAAGCCGGAGACGAGTTTGGACCCGATGCCATAACCATAAAAATGAAGGTCAATGGTATAACAAAATCACTTAGTGTAGAACCGAGAACGACATTAGCTTCTGCGTTGAGAGACCATTTGGAACTTACAGGAACCAAGGTGGTTTGTGATCGTGGTTCTTGCTCTGCGTGTACTGTTTACTTGGATGGGAAACCTGTAAATTCCTGTATGATGTCGGCTTTTGACGTTGGTGACAGAGAAATTACTACCATAGAAGGCATTGCACAAAATGGTGAATTACACGCGGTACAACAAGCTTTTATAGACCATGACGCTTCTCAATGCGGTTACTGTACACCTGGTATGATCATGTCATGTGCTCATCTTGTAGATAATCATGAAAATCCAAATTTAGAGGATGTAAAAAATGCCACTCGAGGCAACCTTTGTCGTTGTGGTACTTACCCTAATGTCTTTAAAGCTACTTTGGCAGCAGCAAATAAAACAATATAAGATGGATACTAGAAAAGAAAAATTACCATACGGTATTCCAGGGCATAATTTAACTGAAATAGAAAGAGAAATCCCTGTTGAAGAGCCGCCTATTTGGCCCGTCAACGATAAATTAAAAATTATTGGAAAAAGAGTCACAAGAATCGATGCCCTTGATAAAGTGACAGGAAAAGCAACCTTTACATCTGATGTTAAATTACCGGGTATGCTTTATGCGAAGATGATACGTTCAAATGTACCACACGCAGTAATCACCTCAATTGACATTAGCAAGGCTAAAAGTATTGTGGGTGTTCATGCCATTCATCTTATAGAAAATGCTCAGAAAGATGGAGAAGAAAATAAGCATGGTAAATATCCTATGGTGAAGTATGCGGGCCAGCCCCTTGGAGGGATCGCTGCGGAAAGCCTGGAGATTGCTAAGGATGCCCTTGCTTTGATCAAAGTGAACTATGAGGAAAAACCTTTTGTCGTAGATATTGATTCTGCCATGAAAATGGATGCACCGATCGTATTTGATGCGCCAGTTGAGCAAAAGGAAGATGGTGGAGATGTGGGTGAAAAACATGACGGAAGCGAAGGAAAAGGAAACGTAAGAGGTCCTTCAACCAGTAGTTTTTTTGGTGGACCCAGAGGAGATCTTGAAGTGGGTTTTAAAGAAGCTGATGTTATTGTAGAAAAAACCTATCGCACACAGGTACAGACGCATTTGCCATTAGAAACACACGGTGTTGTGGTTGACTGGAGTGCTGACCTGATGATGGTATATGCATCTACTCAAAATACTGCTGCCGTTAGAAATGAGATGGCCAGTATTTTTAATTTACCGAAAAGTAAGGTGAGGGTTTTTTGCGATTTTATGGGTGGTGGATTTGGTGCCAAACACAGTGCTGGCAGTTATGGACCTATGGCTGCAAATTTAGCTAAAAAATCAGGTAGACCGGTTTCGTTAATGATGGATAGGCATGAGGAGCATGTTTCAGAAGGTAACCGACCTAATTCAATTCAGTATTTGAAAATAGGCGCAAAGAAAGATGGTACCTTGACTGGTATTCAGCAACGTTCTCATGGAACGGCTGGGGTGGGCTTAGGCGCTGGCGTGGGTCGTATCGTTCAAGTTCTCTATCCTTGTCCAAATTTTGCCACCGAGCAATATGATGTATTAACCAATGCGGGTCCTGGAGCTGCCTGGCGTGCTCCTGGTAATGTTCAGGGCGCATTTGGTTTGGAACAGGCAATTGATGAATTAGCGGAAAAATTGAATTTGGATCCATTAAGTTATAGGGATCAAATTGATAAGAGTGAAGTGAGAAAGGTAGAACGGCAACGAGGCGCCAAACTTTTCGATTGGTCTCGCCGTGAGCCAGCTGGCAGCAGTAAAGGAGTTGTAAAGAAAGGACTTGGCGTAGGTCAATCTACCTGGCCTCGATTTGTTACGCTAGATTCTTCTGTAGAAGTTAAAATTCATAATGATGGCGGTGTTGAAATCCGCTCCAGCGTTCAGGATATAGGAACTGGAACCAAAACCATTCTTGCCCAGGTAGTTGCAGAGGAATTAGGCTTGGAAGTAAAGGATATTAAAGTCAATATTGGGGATACATTTTTCCCGGTAGGGCCAGGTTCAGGTGGATCTGTGGTGACTGGTTCAATTACCCCTCCTACGCGTAATGCAGCTTTTGAGGCTAAAAAAGCCTTATTGAAACTTGTCGCAAAAAAATGGGAAAGCGATTCTTCTGAATTGTTTATAAAAGATGGACATGTAGGTCATCATAAAAACACTGATCTTAAAATGACTTTTAAGGAGGCTACCCAATTAATGCGAACAAGCCAGATTAGTAAATTAGCCAGTCGTTCAGATGATTATGGCGGATTCCAACAACCATGGGGCTTGGCTTATGGAGATCTGGGATCAGTACAATTTGCGGAAGTCAGTGTTAATACGGATACCGGATTTGTAAAAGTTGATAAGATTGTGGCAGCGCATAGTTGTGGCAGACCAATCAATATCGGCCAATTGGAAAGTCAGATCAATGGCGGAATCATACAAGGAGTATCTTACGCCTTATATGAAAACAGAGTGATGGACAAAGGAACCGGACATATGATGAATGCTAATGTAGATCAGTACAAAGTGCCGTTTTCGATGGAAATTCCTGAGATTGAAAGTATTATTGTGGAGGAATACCCCGCACTTTCTTCGACGGATGCCTATGGTATAGGAGAACCAGCAAATATTGCTACTGCCGCTGCAGTTGCCAATGCCGTATATAACGCTATTGGGGTGAGAATTTATGAAATACCCATTACACCTTCCAGTATTCTTAAAGCATTAAATAAAGTCTCTTAAATACAAAAATATGAATAAGTTTAGTTGGTATGAAGCCAAATCGATTGAAGATGCACTGGAACAAGTGAATTCTACAGTATCAGAAGAGCTATATGGACAAACAGATAAAGCATCGGTTTTTAAATCGGGTGGTATAGATGTGTTTGACTGGGTAAAAGAAGGCCTTCTCAAACCAGTAAAAATCATCAATATTCGGAACATACCGGATCTTGATATGATCAGTTATGACAAAAAGGATGGAATGAGCATAGGATGCAATGTAACGCTGTCTGAAATGGCCTCAAATGAGCTGATCAAAACCAATTATTTGGCACTTCATCAAGCTGTAAACCATGCAGCCACTCCTCAATTGCGTAATATGTCAACCTTAGGAGGTAATATTGTGCAAAGAAATCGTTGCTGGTATTTCCGTTCTGCTGATCACGATTGTTTCCGTAAAGGAGGTGACCGCTGTTATGCGAGACATTCAGAAAATGGAGAAAATGAAAATCACGCAATTATCGATAATGGAACTTGTGTAAGCGTTCACGCGTCCTCAATTTCAACCGCATTGATGGCTTTTAATGCCAGTGTTGTTATTGTCAATGAGGAAGGAAAAACAAAAGAAGTGTCAATGGATGAATTCTTTGTTTCGGCAGGAGAGGATATTTCTATGGAAACTATTTTGGGAGCAAAAGAAATAATAAAAGAAATCATTCTTCCGGCGCCTACAAAAAATACCAAAAGTGCATATATCAAACAAGTAGCAAGAGAATCTTATGACTGGTCACTTGGAGATGTTGCAGTAGTTTTTGAGGTCTCTAAGGATACTTGTAAATCAGCGAGCATTGTTTTGGGTGCGGCTGCTCCGGTACCATATCGTTCTATTGAAGCGCAAGAAGCAATTGAAAATAATACTATAAACAGTGTAAATGCATTGGCTGCGGCAGAAGCAGCAATGTCAAAAGCACGCCCTTTGTCTAAAAATGGTTATAAGGTACCTATCTTTGTATCAGCTATTAAGCAGGCAATTTTAGAAATTTCTTAAAATGGATAAGGCTAAAACAAACAAAATAAATATATGTAAATTCCTAAGGGGCAGAAATCCTTATGGGATGATGGAAGGAGGGGATGCTCCATGGCTTTTATTAGATGACGCCAACACTATATGTTGGTGTATAAATTCTGCAGCAGCTATGGGACCTGACAATGGTTTGGTCTCCCCAAAGAGTTGTGTGAAAGGTCGAAGTTGTTTCGTTGGTGGTGATTGATGTAATGATGCAATGCTACAATGCTGAAATGCTACAATGGGAAAAATGCATGAATGA
>JAUXCI010000134.1 GCA_030618945.1 Flavobacteriaceae bacterium | reverse complement strand
AACAAAACGAATATCAATTTCTGCAGTTTTATTTTTACTTGTCATATTAATAGGCTTTTTAACCTTTAGAAGGCCCCAATATGTTTTTGAAAAAAATTCAGCAAGTACCTTAGAAAAAATCGTTAAAAAAGATTATATATTATCTCTTGATGATCTGGATAAACTTGATGATTCTCAATATACCCTAATAGATATTCGAACTAATTTTGAATATGAAAAAGGTCATATGGACAATGCGGTAAATATTTCAAGACATGATATTTTTAACGAGAATAGTATTAAATTTTTGGATGAATTAAAATCAAACGGAAAAGAAATTCTGTTATATGGTAAAGATCCTGATAATGCAAATACCGGTTGGATGTTACTCTATCAATTGGGATATGATAATGTAAAAATACTTTGCATTGAAACGGAATATATTGACAAAACCTTTCAGATCAAAAATGCTCCTTTAGAAAAGCAAAATGTAAACTTTGCGCAAGTTATGGCATCGGCAAAAAGTGATAAATCGGTAAAAGAAGTAAAAGAGAAGCCAAAAAAGAAAGTAATCACTGCACCTAAAAAGAAGAAAAGAGTACCTGAAGGAGGATGCTAATCATTTATTAACCAAAGATCCTATTGAATGCCTTGTTTTACACAAGGCATTTTTTATGCAGTTATTTAGAATTTTTAAACCTGAGTTCTATGGAAATATGACGAAAAAAATGGCCATTCCAAAATGTTTTTTCGATCAAAATACACCTTCTGAAATTCCTTGAGTAACATTTGTTCTAATTTTTTTTTCACACATTTAATTTTATTGCAGTCCTCTCAAAATAAAATTGAGTTAACTCACTGATTATATAAGTGTTATAAAATTTAAGTGATTTATTTATGAGCTGATTGTTTTGTATTATATGTTGCTTTTAAATGTAACTATTGTTACTCATTATACTGACTATATATTACCAAATCATGAGAAATATCATAGAAATAAGACGTCTGTAAAATTAATTTTGAACCATCTAAAAATAGATAAACAATTGAATTTTAAAATTTTGTATCATGAAAAAATTATCTCTTATTCTATTAACCATACTCTTATCATCCATTGTTTTACTCAGTGGTTTTAAGGGCGTAAATGAATATCAAGCGAACACAAATCCTGTTCCTCCAAGTGAATTTGAAGTCTTGTTGAATTTCCTTGAAACCAACAGAAATTTTATTAATAGCCCTGACGCACCTGCTCTCATTCCTGCAAGCGAGGTAAAAAAGAATCTTAAAAACGTCAAATATCATATCATTGATATTCGCAGTGAAAGTTGGTTTGAATATGGCCATATAAAAAACGCAAACAATGTACCGGCAGCGGATTTATTAACTTATTTCGAAAAAAATATCGTTCCTGCCGATTACGATAAGATTGTCCTGGTTTGCTATTCAGGTCAGTCAGCGGCTTATTACACCGGGCTTTTACGTATTGCAGGTTATGACAATACTTATAATATGAATTGGGGTATGAGTTCCTGGAGGGTAGATTTTGCAGAGAATTCATGGCTCAAGAATACTTCTAGTGATTATGCTCAAAAAATCGAGATTTCTGCCAACGCAAAAGCAGCCAATGGATCTCTTCCAGTTTTAGAAACAGGACAATCTGAAGCTGAAGCCATACTTAGAACTCGATTGGAAACTGCCTTTGCCACTCCTTATAAAGAATCTATTGTAAAATCAGTCGACGTATTTGCGAATCCTGACAACTATTATATCATCGATTACAATACTGATGACAGATATAGTAAAGGTCATATCCCTCAAGCTGTCCAATACGAACCTAATAGTTCATTAACATCAGCAGCTGATCTTTATACTTTACCTACAGATAAGCAAGTCCTTGTATATGGCGCAACCGGGCAGGAAACAGCCTATGTAGTAGCCTATCTAAACATATTAGGTTATAAAGCAGGTAACCTTGCATACGGATCCAACAGCTTTATGCACAAGACTTTAAAAGATAACGGATGGGAAGCGTTTACGAAAAAAAATGTGAACATGTACCCCGTTGTGGAGTAAACTAATTCAAAATATAATTCAAAAAAAATTAAAATCATGAAAAAAGTAAAATTATTCATCTTAGCATTTTTATGCGTCCCTGCACTATTTCTAAGTTCATGTGACAGAGGAGAAGATATCAATCCTGAAAATCCGATTCTTGAACCTGCTTTTACAACAATGAAAACCTATATGCTCGACAATGAGCTGGACCTTACAAATGTAATAAGCGGGCCTGGGGGAGAAGTCAAATTCGTTGTAGGTGCCCCTGCAGAAGCAGACTTACCTGCATTTTTAGCCAAGTATTCAATTCTCGATATTAGAAATGCAGAAGCCTTTAACACAGGTCATATCCTAGGTGCCAAAAATGTAGCTTTCGCGGATATCTTAACTGAAGCCGATCAGGCAAGTAAACAAGTACTTGTAGTTTGCTACTCGGGTCAAACCGCCTGCTATGCAACTTCCTTACTAAGATTAGCCGGACACCCTAACGCCCAAGCCCTAAAATGGGGTATGTCAGGCTGGAATCCAGCAACTGCCGGTTCCTGGAACGGCAATACTGGAGATGAAGCCGATGGTCATACAAACTGGTCTTACAAAGATGCACCAGCAGTACAAATTCATGATGACCCTTTTATCGATATCATTTCTACAGACGGAGCTGAAATTCTAAGACAAAGAGTTGCAATAGTAATTGAGAACGGTTTTAAAACTGCCAGTGGAACAGATGTCTTGAATTCACCTCAAAATTATTTTATCAACAATTATTTTGTAGAAGGAGACTATAAAGATTTTGGTCATATCACTGATAACGCCTATAGAATAAAAGAAGAATTAAAGTTGGAAGGTGATGGTTATAAAGAATTGGATTCGGATAAAAACACCCAGGTGATTACCTACTGTTATACCGGACAAACTTCGGCAGTGACTACTGCATGGTTAAATGTATTGGGCTACAATGCTTATAGCATGACTTTTGGAATGAATGGAATTTTCCATTCAAACCCCGCATGGAGCACCAACCAATGGGGTGTTGGTTCTTCTGTTCCCAAAAATTTACCACTGGTTCAATAATTAATCTTTAAATAACAAAAGATGAAAAATATTATATTGTTTTTACTGTTTATTGCTGCCTTCACGAGTCAAGTACAGGCTCAAGGCTGCGATGCCGATGATCCTAATGACACGATTGCTCCTCCGAAAGTTAAAATATTTGGATATATACAACCTGAGTATAATTACTCTTTATCAGACCCTGCAGAAAGTACTTTTAAATTCAGAAGAGCGCGAATTGGTGTTCGGGGCCGCGTATTTGAAGACTGGTCTTACTATTTTATGGTTGAAGCAAGCCCGTTTATTGGAGGCGTAGGAAGTGCCTATTTAATGGATGCATTTGTTACCTGGGACAAATACAATTGGGCCAGAATTTCAGCAGGTTCTTTTAAACAACCTTTTGGTTTGGAAGTGTCAACAGCATGTAACGCGTTGATTACCATTGATAGGGCTATAATTTCTGATCAATTGGTGGTTCCTCAAAGAGATTATGGGGTTGCGGTGTTTGGTGGTAATATCAATACCAGATTTACCTATGCTTTCGCTGTAATGAATGGCCACGGTCTAAATGAAATAGACAACAATAATAAAAAAGATATCATAGGACGTGCTACCTATAAGCTATTTGATTTTATGCAGATTGGAGCAAGTTTCAGATATGGTTATCCTAAATTGAATGATAATGAATCCAGCAGAACTACCTATGGTGGGGAGGTACTTTTCGACATCAATAATCTTCACATTCAAGGGGAATATATTTATGACGAAGGCGCTTTTGACCCCGGAGCCGACGCCGGTTGTGGTTCAGAACCTCTTGCACTTGGAGAAAAAAGAGCTGGGGCCTACGGAATGATTTGGTATGACACCAAATGGAATCTTCAACCTGTATTAAAATATGAATACTTTGATCAGGACCTTGATTATAAAGATGTACCTTACCGATACAGCGAAAGAATGACTGTTGGTCTTAATTACTTCTTTAACAAAAATGTGCGTTTACAAGTAAACTATCAGGCTAATATTGAAACCGTTCTCAATGAGGATAACGATAAATTCTTAGCTCAGATTCAAGTAGTTTGGTAATTAATTATTTGTTTGCCTAAACCAATCAGCGTCAATTCTGATAAAAAACTCTTTGACTTTAGTCAAAGAGTTTTTTATTGAATTTCATTAAATCTTGTAACAATTGTTTTTTTAAACTAACTTTGGTCGCTTGTATAAGATTAATCAAGAAAAATGAACGCACAAGAAGCCATTTTAAGAGAAAAGTTAAACGAATATTATTCACTTGTTTTTGAAAAGGAACTTATCGAAGAAATTGTAAATGTTGGTTTTGTCGAAAAATATAAAAGTGGAGAAACTTTAATAGATATTGGGCAAAACATGACCCATATCCCACTCATTCTTAAAGGGGCAGTGAAAATTATTCGACGTGAAAAAAAAGGTGATGAACTGGTCTTATATTTTTTGGAAAAAGGTGATACATGTGCCATATCCTTTATCAATTGTATCAATAGAAAAGAAAGTATCTTTAAGGCTATAGTGGAAAATGATACTGAAGCCATTTTTCTTCCGGTTGAACATATTGACGATTGGCTGGCTAAATACAAATCGTGGAGACATTTTATCATTGACTCATACCACTTCCGATTATTAGAAATGGTGGAATCAATTGACGGACTGGCTTTTCAAAATATGAACCAACGTTTGTTAAAATACCTGGTCGATAAAGCAAAAATAAAGCAGGACGTTAATCTTGAGATTACGCATCAGGAAATTGCTGATGACCTCAATACCTCCAGGGTTGTTGTAACCCGGTTATTAAAAGAGCTGCATAATGAGGGTAAAGTATATTCAACCAGAAGCAAAGTAAAAGTCTTGGAACTTTAAATTAGTCTTATTCGAGCATTTGCAGGAATTCTTCTTCTGAAATCATCTTAATTTTAAGCAATTCAGCCTTTTCTTTCTTGCTTGGCCCCATATTATCGCCAACGATGACATAACTTGTTTTTTTAGAGATTGAACCGGTTACTTTCCCTCCATTATCCTCAATAGATTTTTTGAGTTCATTCCTTGAGAGCAAATGAAATACTCCTGAAACGACAAAAACCAAACCCTTTAATTTATCGGTGTGATCAGCAAACAAAGCTTCGTCTATGGATAAATTCAGTCCATATGATTTTAAACGATTTACTAGTAATTTATTTCCCGAATTTTGGAAAAAACCAATGATACTTTCCGCTATTTTCTCTCCAATCTCATCAACATGAATCAATTCCTCATAAGAAGCCGCCATCAAGGGATCAATTCCTTTATAATGTCTTGCCAGTTTTTTGGCCACCGTTTCTCCCACAAAACGAATACCTAAAGCGAATAAAACTTTTTCAAATGAAATTTGTTTGGATGCTTCGATTCCCTGAATCATATTTTGAGCCGATTTTTGGGCCATACGTTCCAAAGGCACTATTTGTTCTTCGCTTAACACGTATAAATCTGCAAAATTTTGTATCAAACCATTTTTATAAAGTAATTCGACCGTTTCAGCTCCCAGCCCATCTATATTCATGGCCTTTCTACTGATAAAATGCTGTATCCTTCCTGTAATTTGCGTGGGGCAGCCAAATTCGTTAGGGCAAAAATGTTTGGCATCACCCTCCTTCCTGACCAGCTCGGTACCACAATCGGGGCAATGTGTAATATAGGCTATCGGCAAGGCTGTACTAATTCGTTTCTCTAAATCTACACCAACGATCTTAGGAATAATCTCGCCCCCTTTTTCTACATATACCGTATCGTTTAACCTGATGTCAAATTTCTCTATTTGATCAGCATTGTGAAGAGAGGCCCTTTTAACAATGGTCCCCGCCAGTTCAACGGGTCTAAGATTGGCCACGGGAGTTATTGCTCCGGTTCTTCCTACCTGATAGCTTACTTCATTTAAAACAGTACTCGCCCGTTCTGCTTTAAATTTATAGGCTAATGCCCATCTGGGTGATTTAGATGTAAAACCTAATTCATCCTGATATGCCAATGAATTAACTTTGATTACTACCCCGTCGGTTTCGTATGGAAGTTTATGCCTGTTTGTGTCCCAGTATTCCAAAAAATCAAAAATATCTCCAGTGTCTTTACACAATTTCATGGTCTTTGGCACCTTAAAGCCCAGGTCACTGGCAAAGCTAAGCGCATCGTAGTGTGTTTCAAAGCTTAAGTCCTCAGGGACCACCTGGTAAAGCAAACAGTCTAAAGGTCTGTTGGATACTTCGGTGCTATCCTGCAATTTTAAACTCCCACTAGCCGTATTTCTTGGATTTCTATATGGGTCTTCACCGGCCTCTATTCGTTCTTTATTCATTTTGGTAAAGCCATCCAAAGGTAAAATGATCTCTCCCCTTATATCAAAAGATGCCTTGTTGCCCGTTTTTAGGATTAACGGAATGGAACGTATGGTCCTTACATTCGCTGTTACCTCGTCCCCCATAAAGCCATCACCTCTGGTAACAGCCTTTTGCAGGACTCCTTTTTTATAAGTCAAATTGATAGAAGCTCCGTCATATTTCAGTTCACAGGTAAATTCCAAAGAAACGTCTCCAAGAATTTTTTGTATTCTTACTTCCCATTCTAATATATCATCTTTTGAATAAGAATTTTCCAAGGAATACATCCTGTTCCTATGCATCACATTCTTAAAATTTT
>JAUXCI010000201.1 GCA_030618945.1 Flavobacteriaceae bacterium | reverse complement strand
GAACAGGCCAATAAGCTTGCGACACAATTAGATTTTAAAGAGGGAAAAGCAAATGCTCTTAAGAACATTGGTCTGGCCGCTTATTATCAAAGTGATTATTTGGCGGTATTAGATTATTGGACCGAGTCACTGAAAACTTTTGAAGCCATTCATGATACCGTAGGAATTGCCAAGCTTGTAAATAACTTGGGAGCTGTTTATTACAGCCAGGGCAGTCACCCAAAAGCCTTAGATTATTATTTACGGTCTTTAAGTCTATCTGAAAAAACTCAGGATCCGTTTAATATAGTACAAGCCTTATTAAATTTGGGTGGCTTGTATACAGAAATGCAGGATTATGAAAAAGCATTGGAGTTTTTTAACAGAATAGAGGGCTATCGGTCATCCCTGAAAAATTCTGAATTAATCACATCATACTTGATGGGCGAAGGAGAAGTATATTTTGAACAAGGCTTGTACGATGATGCCCTAAAATATTACGAAGAAGCGTTGACAAGCACTGAAAATATAACTTTGCGTGCAGATAATCTCATAAAATTGGGCCTTGTAGAATTTAGAAAAGGAAAAAAAGGAAAAGCCATAAATTATCTAAATGAAGCATATCAAATTGCAAAAATCAATAATCAGCAATCTGAAGTCATTCAAGCTTTAATAGGGCTAGCATCAGTGCATAAGCAAGATGATTATAAAATGGCATTAGCTGCTTACAGCGAAGCAGAAATTCTTGCAAAGGAAATGGAGGCCAATGATGAATTGAGAGACATTTACGAGGGAATGTCTCAGTCATACGCAGAAATTGGTGATTATTCAAATGCATTTAAATATCAGTCACTCTATCTGAACCAAAAAGATTTGATATTTAATTTGGAAACAGATGATAAAATACGAGGCCTTCAATTCGATTTTGATCTTGAAAAGAAAGAAGATGAAATTGGTTTGTTAGAGAAGGAAGCAGAGATTCAGGAGTTGACAGAAAAGCGTCAAAAGAATGTGATTTGGGTAACAGGGATATTTCTGTTTTTAGTGGTGCTACTGGCCATAAGTTTGTTTAGGCGCTATAAGTTTATACAAGAAACCAATTTGATCATCGAAAATGAAAAGAACCGATCTGAGAGCCTTCTTCTCAATATCCTTCCGGAGGAAACAGCCCTTGAATTAAAGGAATTCGGAAAGGTTAAAGCTAAAAGATCCGAAAGTGTTACCGTTTTGTTTAGTGATTTTGTCGGGTTTACGGCTTATGCCAAAAACTTAGAACCTGAGGAGCTTGTTAATAGCGTGGATTATTACTTTTCGAAGTTTGACGAAATCATGGAGAAGTATGGCGTGGAGAAGATCAAAACTATTGGCGATGCCTATATGTGCGCTGCGGGATTACACAATCCTGGAGAAAATGATGTCTTTAGGGCTGTTCAAGCTGCAATTGAAATCATTGAGTTTATAGAAGAATCTAAGAAAACACGAATGGATCACGAGACTAAGTTTGACGTAAGAATTGGTATGAATACGGGCCCTATTGTGGCCGGAGTGGTAGGAACCAAGAAGTTTGCCTATGATATCTGGGGAGATTCGGTCAACGTGGCTTCAAGGATGGAGACCAAGTCAAGTGCCGGAAAAATCAACGTGTCCGAAAGCACCTATGACTTGATCAAAGACGTTTATGAATGCGAATATAGGGGTGAAATTGACGTAAAGAACAAGGGGATGATGAAAATGTATTTTGTGAATGGCATCAAAAATCAATCATTTCTGGATAAACTGCAACTTCAAGAAACGGTCCTTGTTTCGTAAATAAAAATCACCATATTTATTTAGAATTCAGTTTAAAAAAATCATTTAATTTAAAGGCTAATTGAGGGATACTTCTTAACTTTAAGAGGCGAATAAACCTTTGGTGTTTAGGATCTGCTTAAATTAAACTTATGTGCCGATTTTTAGCTTATTTGGGTAAACCAATTTTCGCTGATGAGTTACTTCTGAAACCAAAAAATTCATTGATGAAGCAAAGTCATCATGCACAGGAAAGTGATATGACGGTAAATGGGGATGGATTTGGAATTGGATGGTATAATCATGCACGAAGAATTGAACCCGCCTTGTTCCGGTCTATTCGTCCTGCATGGAATGATGAGAACCTTTCATACAATGCTTCCATGATAAGGACCAATTGTTTATTGGCTCATATTAGGGCGGCTACTCAAGGTGGAGTTTCTATTCATAACAGTCATCCTTTTCAGTATAAGGAATTTTTAATGATGCAAAATGGGGGAATAAAAGATTTCGGAAAAATCAAAAGAACTTTAATCAACCGGTTAGATGATGACATTTTTCAATGGATAGAAGGGCAAACAGACACTCAATACATTTTTGCACTTTTTATGACCATAATAGGTGAGTTAAAGAATACATTAAATAAAGAAGGAGAAGCCCTGAATTTTGATGAGTTGGCGTCTTGTCTTTCACAGACATTTGCGGAAATTGAAGAGATGAAAAGAAACGCGCAAATGCTATCTCCCTCACTTTATAATCTGGTTGTGACCAATGGAAAATCTTTATTGGCTACACGATATAGTACGAAACCGGATGAAGAAACAAGGTCATTACATATTGCAGCTAATGCAGAGTGTTATACGTGTAAAGAAGGCTATTTAAGGTTTAGAAGTGCGGATTCAGCTGATCATGGGGTTCTGATTGCGTCAGAGGTATTAAGTGATAACAAAAATTTTTGGAAAGAAATTCCTGAAAATCATTATATCACAGTTGGAGAAGATCTTGCTGTAGCGATCAAACCTATCGTTTAAATTTCAATGCTCATTTACTTTATCAGGGTCGTTCCCTATAAGAATATGATAAAAATCATAAAAATTCAGAATTTATAAACATAACTTTAAACAAGCAAAATAAGGAAAACTGCCCCGTTATTGAAATAATTAGAAATTCTTAAACCAGAATTGAGGTGTTGGAATTCTTGATTCTATGATTTGACTTATTGGAATTTAAAAAAATGGACAATCGATCTCATCAAAATATTGAGCTAGTTGATGGGTCTTGTATTGCAGTAATTGGAGGTGGTCCTTCAGGAAGTTTCTTCAGTTATTTTGCCCTTGAATTTGCCAGCAGATTTGATCTTGAGATTGACATCGATATTTATGAAGCTAAAAATTTTTCAAAAATTGGAGCTGGTGGATGTAATCATTGTGGGGGTATTATTTCAGAGTCACTGGTACAAAAACTTTCTACTGCTGGAATTGTGATCCCCTCAGAAATCATTCAAAGGGGAATTGACAGTTACACTATGCACGCTGAACAAGGCGCAGCTATTATTAAAACACCAAGTAATGAGCAACGTATAGCTGCTGTTTTTAGAGGAGGTGGTCCCAAAGGATGCCTAGATACGTCCCAAAGAAGCTTTGATAATTTTTTATTAGGCTTATGTGAGGAAAAAGGAGCAAGGATTATAGCTGAAAAGATCAGTCAGATGGAAAGGCAGGAAGATGGGATTCTTGTTAAATCAAAAAGGCTTGGGGATAAAAAATACGATCTGGTAGTTGGAGCGGTGGGTTTAAACAAAAAGACCCTTGATCTTTTTGGATCATTATGCCCCCGATTTAAAGCCCCGAAGATAACGCGTACTTATATAAGCGAATTTTTTTTTGAGAAGACCACTGTTGACAAGTATTTTAATGATTCAATGCACGTTTTTTTGCTCAACATACCCAATGTCACCTTTGGGGCGCTGATCCCAAAAGAAAATTATGTGACTTTGGTTTTGCTTGGAAAAGACATTGACAAAGAAGTAGTTGCCAATTTTATATCGGCTGAACAGGTTAAAGGGTGTTTTCCAAAAAATTTAAAACTTATTGATGCGACACCTTGTAAATGTTACCCCTTCATTAACGTGAAAGGAGCGATTGAACCATTTGATGACAGATTGGTGCTCGTTGGTGACTCGGCCTCTTCAAAACTGTATAAAAATGGTATTGGAGCAGCTTATATTACCGGGAGAGCAGCTGCGAAGACGGTTATATTTGAGGGTATCTCTAAAAAAAACTTTGACGAATGGTATAGACCGGTTTGTCAAGATATTGATCGGGATAACACAGTTGGGAAGTTCATTTTTTTGATTACCCGAATCATTCAAAAATCAGATTTTCTAAAGAAAGGAATCCTACATATGGTGGCCCAAGAACAGAAAAAAGAAAGTAGGAAACGATTGATGAGCTCAGCACTTTGGGACACTTTTACAGGTAGTGCCAACTATCGCGACATTTTGCTGCAGTTTTTACACCCTTTGCTTTTATTTAACTTTCTTCAAAGTATCATTTATTCAAACATAAAAAGAATATAAATTAAAGACCATGAAAGACAAGACCTTAGGACACTTATATAAAGACGGGCAAACCATTATCAAACAGGGCTCTTCAGGGAATTGTCTTTATGTGATTCAGGAAGGAAAGGTTGAGGTGATCAAAGAATTTGGTGAAAAGGAAATAAAAGTGGCTGAACTTGGTGAAACGGAATTTTTTGGGGAGATGGGCCTCTTTGAAAAGGATGTTCGATCATGTACGGTTAAAGCGCTTGGAGATACTAAGGTAATGACCATTGTCAAAAGGAATTTTTATCAATCAATCCATAAGGATTCTACATTGGCCTATAGACTTTTAGAGAAAATGTCCAATAGGCTAAGAGAGGTAAATAAGAAAATTAAAGATTGATAGCTTTGCTTTTGATTCTTCCATGATTGATTTATTGTTTAAATCGACTGATACATTTTTTTTATAAGAATTATGAAATATTAGGACTCCTGTTTTGGTAGTTTTAATAGGGTTTAGGGCCAAAGTTTTGGCCCAATGCCACGGTATATAGAACTGCGCTTTACCATTTTTTAACTTTTCTTTAACGTTCGATAAATAAAACCCTAGCTCGGGAAAAGGAATGAGCCTATTCGTCCTAATCTGTTTGTCCTTTTCTTATATGCTTGTTAGCTTACATATTCAAAATTCATTATGAAAACTTTACTTTTTATATTTATTGGTTTTAGTGTATTACTTGGAAGTGCAATGGAGTTAAAGCTGTCAAAAGTTTATTCAAATGATGTCTCTGGGTCTCAGGAATTTAAGGTGAATCAAGTTTATTAT
>JAUXCI010000034.1 GCA_030618945.1 Flavobacteriaceae bacterium | reverse complement strand
ATAAAAAAATAACAGTTTATCTAAATCCAATTCATGATGTACAGGAATATATTAATTACAGCAGTAGCATTGATTCTCATATTGGGAAGTTGCAAGGAATCTAAAGAAGAATCAAAACATAAAGCCGTATCAGAAAGAATTGTAACAAAATCTAAGGTTCCCTTTTTCTGGGAAAACGCTAGCATTTATTTCCTGTTAACCGACAGGTTTAATAATGGAGATCCATCGAATGATGTCAATTTTGACAGAACACTTCCTACTGCGCCTCTAAGAGGCTTTGAAGGAGGTGATATCAAAGGTATTACTCAAAAAATTAAAGATGGATATTTTCAGGACCTTGGCATCAATGCTATTTGGTTTACTCCCGTTGTAGAGCAGATTCACGGAGGTACAGATGAGGGCACTGGTTTTACCTATGGCTTTCATGGATACTGGACCAAAGACTGGACAGCCTTAGATCCTAATTTTGGGACCATGGCAGATTTGGCCGAATTGGTTTCACTGGCACATTCAGAAGGTATTAGAATTGTTATGGATGCCGTAATAAACCATACGGGTCCGGTAACTAAAGAAGATCCCGTATGGCCTAATAATTGGGTGAGAACAAGTCCTAAATGTGAATTCAATTCTTACGAAACTGCCGTTAAATGTGCACTTGTTGAAAATCTGCCAGATATTTTAACTGAATCAAATGAAAACATAAGCTTGCCTGAGGAACTTGTTGCTAAATGGAAGGCTGAAGGGCGATATGAGCAAGAGTTAGCTGAGCTGGATGCCTTTTTTGAAAGAACAGGTTATCCTAGAGCCCCACGGTTTTATATCATCAAATGGCTATCTGATTTTGTTCGTGATTTTGGTATAGATGGATTTAGAGCAGATACTGTAAGACATATAGAAGAAGAGGTTTGGGCAGAATTCAAGACCGAATGCGAACAGGCCTTTTCTCTTTGGAAACAAAATAACCCGGATAAGATATTAGACAACAATGGATTTTATATGGTTGGGGAAGTATATGGTTATGAAATTATCAGTTCCGGTAAATTCTTTGATTTTGGAGATGTTAAAGTCAACTACTATGATCATGGTTTTGACAGCATGATCAATTTTGAATTTAAGAAAAGTGCCAATGATGATTATGAGAAACTTTTTTCAACCTACAGTAATGTTATAAATGACAGTATCGCTGGGTTTCAAGTTCTCAATTATGTAACCTCCCATGATGATTCTAGTCCATTTGATAAGGAAAGAAAAAGGACTTTTGAATCGGCAACAAAATTATTACTGACCGCTGGGACAGCGCAAATATATTATGGGGATGAATCAGCAAGAAATTTGATCGTTGAAGGAACACAGGGAGATGCAACTTTGAGATCTAAAATGAACTGGGGAGATATCGAATCCAATGATTCGACAAAAGCCATTCTAAATCACTGGCAAAAACTTGGCAAATTTAGAAAAAATCACCCCTCTGTTGGAGCCGGAACTCACAAGATGATCAGTGAATCTCCTTATGTTTTTAAAAGAACTTATGACAAAGAAGGATATTCAGACGAGATAATTATTGGGCTCGACTTGGAAAAAGGCGCTAAATCACTCACAGTTGGGGATACTTTCCCTAACGATACAGAATTAAGAGATGCGTATTCCGGTGCCAGAGCAATAGTTCATAAGGGGTCAGTTAACCTAGATACTCCTTTTACAATTGTTTTATTAGAGAGAACAACAAAATAGTAATTTGTTATGAAAATAAGATATAGTCTTTTATTTTTAATATTATTCGGCTTTCTTTATAGCTGTGAAAAGGAACAGATGCAAAAACAGAAAAATATTGTGATCAAAGAGCATAAAAAAGTAATCTACCAGGTATTTACCAGATTGTTTGGTAATGAAAATACAAGCAATAAGCCTTGGGGAACTATTGAAGAAAATGGCGTTGGTAAATTCGATGATTTTACCGATGAAGCCTTAAAAGAAATAAAAAAACTTGGAATAACTCATATCTGGTATACCGGGGTTTTGCACCATGCCATGGTAACTGATTATTCATCATATGGCATATCTAATGATGATCCTGATGTTGTAAAAGGCAGAGCGGGATCTCCTTATGCCGTAAAAGATTATTATAATGTGGATCCAGATATGGCCGTTGACCCTGCCAATCGTATGCAGGAATTTGAAGCCTTGATAAAACGTACTCATTCACATGGTATGAAAGTGATCATTGATATCGTACCTAATCATATTGCACGAAAATATGAAGGCTCCAACAACCCGGAAGGTGTTTATGATTTTGGAGCCAACGATGACACAAGCTCAACTTATAAAAAGGATAATAATTTTTATTATATCCCGGGAGAAACTTTTCAGGTACCTCAATGGAATGATGGATATCTTCCTTTGGGTGGAGAACAAAACCCTCTTGTTAACGGTAAATTTGATGAGAATCCGGCCAAATGGACAGGAAATGGTTCCAGATTATCACGTCCTGATCAAAATGACTGGTATGAGACCGTTAAGATCAATTATGGCATAAAGCCGGATGGAAGCAAAGATTTTGAAAATTTACCTGAAGGATATGACCAAAAAGATCATTTGGAGCATCACAACTTCTGGAAAGACAAAGCCGTTCCTGATTCATGGAAAAAATTTAGGGACATTGCACATTTTTGGTTAGAGAAAGGAGTTGACGGGCTTAGGTATGACATGGCCGAAATGGTTCCTGTTGAATTCTGGAGCTATATGAATTCATCTATTAAAGTAAAGTATCCTGAAGCCCTAATATTGGCCGAGGTATATAACCCGGCTCAGTACAGAGAGTATATATTTTTGGGTAAAATGGACTATCTCTATGACAAAGTTGGCTTTTATGATAGTATCAAGCACGTCATGCAAGGACATGGGTGGACAGATCATCTACCTATCGTTCAAAAAGAGGTCAATGATATTGAACATCATATGCTTCATTTTCTGGAAAATCATGATGAGCAAAGGATTGCAAGTCCTGATTTTGCCGGAGCAGCTGATAAAGGGAAACCCGCCATGGTAGTTTCGACCACTATAAGCACCTCCCCGACCCTCCTGTATTTTGCACAGGAACTAGGTGAACCCGGCGCTGAAAGTGCAGGCTTTGGTTCTCCCACAAGAACTTCAATTTTTGATTATATAGGAGTTCCTTCTTTACAACGATGGATGAACCATAAAAAGTTCGATGGCGCTCAACTTTATAAACAGGAAAAAGAATTGAGATCTTTTTATCAAAAACTTTTGACCTTTACGGTACAAAGTGATGCCCTTATGGGAAACTATCAGGAAATTCATTTTTATAATAAGGATCAAAACCCAAATTATGATCATAGAATATTCTCCTTTTCCAGATGGTCTGAAAACGAAAAGTTGATCATAATTTCGAACTTTGACGAATCAAAATATTATGATTTAGACCTCATTATTCCCGAGGACTTGATTCCCAAGTGGCAACTGGAAAATGGAACATATCAAGTTGAGGATCAATTGAACAGCAATATAAAAGAAACACTTTATGTGGCTGATGGTATAGGCAAGGTCCATATAAAACTATCTCCTCTTGAGTCGAGTATTTTTAAACTGCAAAAAAATGAATAGGCTGTTTAGCAACCTATTCATTTCATAGTGAGGGGTTAAAAAAAGGGGAGCTATTTAATTTAAGCCTTATTGATCAGCAGTTTTTGTTTGTGGTCTTTCATTATTGCCTTGATAATACCGAATATTTTCTTTTTAATGTACCTGAATTTTAACAAATAACTATCGAGATCTTTTTTTATGGACTGATGCTCCTGGTCAACATTCACCTGATATTCTTTGTTAAAATTTTCGATTATTGTACCCACATGCTTATTGTGTAACTGAATTTTGTCCATCAAATCATTTCCAAGAACTTCAACTTCTTTTAGCTTTCTGATAAGTCTTTTTGTTGTTTCATAAAGTTTTGAAGAACTTAATTCAAGAAAATGAGAGCTTAGTAAATGTTCAAGAAATACTTGTTCATCGGTCATAAATTGAATTTCATTGATCCATTGTACAGACTGATCGTGTAATTCATAGTACTTTTTAATATCTATTTCCATAAATAATAATTTTAAATTTGAAGAAATAGGGAGCAGAACTCCCTATTTCTATGATTAATGCACTTCAATTACTCTTTTGTGAACAATTTCATCAGTATGAAGTTTATTCAAAGTTAATTTCAAGATACCACGCTTATATGTTGCATCAATCATTTCTTCTTCATTTACGTTCTCGGGTAAGGTAAATGATCTCAAGAATGAATTGTAATTAAACTCCCGTCGAGTAAAGTTTTCATCCATTTTCTCTATTTCTTCCTCGTTCTCGGCAGAAATTTTCAGCAATCCATTTTCTATAGAAATTTCAAAATCTTTTTTGTTAAACCCTGGGGCAGCAATTTCAATTTCAAAGAGATCATCGGTTTCTTTGACATTCATTGAAGGAACCCATTTGTTTTCCAATAAAAAATCATCAGTAAGGAGTCTGTCCGCTCCTAACATGTCAGGGAACATGGTGTCAAACCATGGTAATCCGGGTCTTTTAAATTTTACTAAAGTCATGACAAATCAATTTTAATTAATAACACTTCAAATTTAAACTAGCTTATAACTTTTTACAATGATCATAATCAATAAACTCATTGATATTCATCAAAAAAAAGGCTGTTAAGGCATTTTTTATTGTCTAATTAAACACTATAAACAGTACCTCAGGTTATAAGAAAACCCCTTCTTCATCTACTTTAATTCTAATTGTTTCTTTTCCATTTTTTAAAACAATTTTATACTGTTTTACAGATCCTTTTTTGACATCATAACTTACTTTATAAACATCTTTGGCAATTGTCCATTCAGGAAATCTTTTATGCACAGATGAAACCACATCAGCAGGTAATGCCACATCCTTATATTTTTCTATGGTATACAATATTTTTCCATTTCGGTCATAAGCAGCTACTAAGGTCCCTTCAGGAATATAAAAGTACACCCTATAGAAATCACCAACATCTTCAAAGAATTCTGAACTTCTAGTGTCAAATTTTGCCGCCATGTCCTCAAGGTACTTAACCGATACAGCAGCTTCGCTATTGTCTACGCTATTCAGATATTTATAATTAGTTGCACGAACCTCAACTTCAGGCAACATACCATCATCAATAACCTGAGCATAGAATTGAGTGGTTAACCCAATCGCTAATAAACCAATCAATAATTTTTTCATCTTGTTTTTGGTTTTAATTAATATTATTACTCATTTCTAAGCATAAAATTAAACTGATTCAACATTTGATGCAATGACCAGCATCACTAAACAAGATGATCCTAATCAGTATATATAAAAAGAACAGGAAGTATTAGCTTCCTGTTCCCTTGGAACCAAAAATTACTTTTTACATTTTAAAATACCTTTCTCATTAATTTCCTTATCAGATCTTTCTCAGTGGTCAGGTACTTTTCATCATAAAACCTGTTTTTGATCCTATCCGCCGAACTAACACTAGTTGGTTCAGCTTTTTTATGCTTTAAAGTATTTATTGTTTAAATGTCTGAACCAGCAGCTCTTTCATTTAATACCCCCAAAACTATAATAGAATAAAACACAAAACAATGATTAGAATCAATCATTTTATTGATTCTAATCAATTTAGGAATGCTTATCAAAAAGGTACCCATTGATAAGCCTGATTTAAGAGGACTATCCCTACAATTAATAATAAAAATAAGAGAAACTGAAACCATTTAAAATCAACTTTTTCCATCCAGTCCCAGGCAAAACGTGGAAAGGCAAACTGACTAATCCCCTTGATAAGACTAAAGTATCCACAAAGTGTAATAATAATTCGCCAGTCTTTTACCCAAAGGTTATGCGCTACGATATTGAGCAAACCAATAATGATAGCTAATACAGATAGAATAATCATGAATTTATCATCTTTAATAAATTCAAAGAATTGTTTGATCCGTTTGGGATAAATGATCAACAGAAAGAAAAAGGTCACAAAAAACCAACCCCAAAACTTCGCTAAAAAAATGGAAACTTCCATAAACTATTCTTTTAAATGATGTAAAATAAATAATGGAATTTTTGTGTGAAAACTTAGTTCTTGAACTTTTGGTCTAAAAAATAATCTTTGGAAAAAACTGTAATGCCGGGCTATGATGGCGATCATATCAATATTTCCCCTACTTTGAGTAAAACAATTGAGCGCATCCTCAAAGTCCATTTTGGAAAGGGTATGAAAACTATGCTTTAAATTAATAAAATAAGAGTTCAGAATTTTTTTATTTTGGTTTTGCTCATCATCCAGCTCTTCCTTATCACTTAAATGAAGGATTCTTATGTTCGAATCATACATCTCAGCCAGACTAATAAGTGGAGCAAGGTCTTCCAAATCGTATCTGATTCTAAAATCGGTTGGGAAAATTATTTCCTTTGGAGCCTTAAAACTACTATGCTCAGGAACCGCAATAAGGTTACTGGTAGTTTTCAAAACCACATTCCCTGTGTTAGTCCCCATAAAAATTTCCTTAGCACCTGTAGCTCCTTTGGTACCCATCACAATCAATTCAATGTCCCTTTCTTTTACAGTATTTTCAACAGCATTCCCAAATAGATTATAATCACTGATGCTATTGAACCTGTGCCTTTTATTCTTGGGCAATACTTCTAAAAGTTCTTCCATCCCTTTTTTAGAAGCCTCGTGTAATTCTTCTTCGAGCAGGGCCAATTGACCTAGGTCATTTCCCATAAACTCTTCATTGGTTACATATGGAATTCTAAAAACGTTTAATAAAAAAAATTCACAAGGAATGTCTTTGAACAATTGCAAAGCGTATTGAACAGCATTTATAGAAATATCGGAGAAATCAGTGGGTAACAGTATTTTTTTCATGACGTTACTTTTTGCTTTAATAAAACTATGTTAAAGCAAAATCAAAAACATTGATCCTTATCAATCAAATTGTTGATTTGGATCATTGTTATTTTATACCAAGTAACTTCTTCTGATCTACAATATGGATCTTATTTCTGTTAGTTTTAATCAGCTTTTCATCCTTAAAATCAGTCAAGGTTCTGGTCAAGGTCTCTTTGGCTATACCAAGAATACTGGCAAGATCTGATCGGGAGATCTCAAAGTCGTTTTGGTCATCTTCTTTACTCTGAAGGTATAAAATCGCACTTGCAGTTTTTTTTCGCACAGAATCATATGCTAAATGCATCAACTGTTCTTTAACATCATCTAAATTATCCGTTAATAAATCCATAAAATTCAAGGCCAATTGAGGATTGGACTTAATCAGATTCTGTAACTCATGCTTTTGAATCCTTATTAGCTTTGTTGGCCTGATGGCCTCTGCATTTTCAGTATATGGTTTATTATTAAGCAAGGAGGTAAAACCAAAAAAGCTATCATTCATAAAGATCTCCGTGATCAACTCCTTACCGTCCTGGTTAACCTTGAAGGTTTTTACTTCTCCCTTGAGAACATAATATACATGATTACTAACATTGCCTTCACAGTAGATTGTATTTCCTGTTTTATATTCTATCTCTTCTTTATATTGAAAGGCTTCTTTAATATCCTCTATTTTCCATTTTTTAGAACTTATGGTCTCAACCTCAACGATTTTCGACATCATTGCCTGCCTTTTCAACCGAGAGTCAATAGCACTTAAAAGTTCTGATTCTTCAAAAGGTTTGGTGATATAATCATTGGCGCCAAGATCCATACCTCTTCTTATATCCTCATGCTTGGTTTTAGCAGACATAAAGATGAATGGAATATTTTGTAAAGCCGTGTTTCTCATCATAATTTGCAATACTCCATAACCATCCAATTCTGGCATTAGAATATCGCAAATGATCAAATCCGGCTTAAAAAAAATGGCTTTTTCTAAGCCCGACTTCCCATTTTCGCAAGTGATTACATCATAATTTGCCAATTGCAATATTTCGGCTGTATTTTCTCTTACAACCTTGTCGTCCTCAATTATTAATATCTTTTTTTTCATTTCATTTAATAAATGAATTATCCCCATTGATTCATTGCATTAATAGACTCTGGTTCCTTATTATTGATAAGTGGTATTTTCAAAACGACAGTCGTCCCCTTATTCTCTTCACTTTCTAAGAATATGGATCCATTAAGTTTTTCTATGTGCCGTTTTACTATATTCAAACCAATTCCGGTACCTTGGATAGGTAAGGCATTTTTAGCTCTGTAAAATCTTTCAAATACGTGACTTTTTGCTTCTGACGGAATACCTATTCCCTCGTCCTTTATGGTCACTATCAGCTCGTCGTCTACTTGCATTTTCAATTCAACTTTTGATCCTTTGTTAGAATATTTAATGGCATTATAGAGTACATTACGTATGATAATGTCAATCACTTTTTGATCCTGAAAAACTTCAATAGAGCTCTTACAAGGAATAACATCAATGGTTTGTCCTTCTTTTAACACAGGTTTTGCCTCCTCTACGATCTTATTAATCACTTTGCAAAATGTAAAATGAGATAATTGAAAAGAATAATTTTCTGACTCAATGCCTTCCAGGTATAAGAAATCATCAAGGATCGCATTTAACTGATAAACCAGATTCTTAATTGTAATTGAATGATTTTTTATTTTATCCGATGCACCAATCTGATTGTATTTTTCAATAAGTCCGGCTGACGTAAGTATCCCACTTAGTGGTGTTTTAAATTCATGTGAAGCAAGAGACATGAATTTTGTTTGCATCAGATTAAGTTCTTTTTCCTTTTCTAAAGCTATTTTTGCATTTTTCTCTGCCTTAATTCTATCCTTAATCTCATCTTTCAACATCAAATTGGAGTTTTCCAATTCAGCAATGACACGAGTTAATTCATTGTTTCGTTTTTCAACTTCATTTTCAAGGTTTCTATTTTGTTCTTTAATCCGAAACTCTTTTTGTTTCCTTGTTCCGATTTCAGAGATCAGTGCTTTGCCATAAAACCTGCCCTTATATTCAAAATAATTCAAACCTATTTCCAAATCCAGAATGGATCCATTCTTATGCAAGCCAGAGAATTCACGGCCCTTACCTTTGCTGTATTTTTTAGGAAATTTTAAATAGGACTCAAAGTGTGATTTATGTGATATTCGATGCGCCTCAGGAATAAGTATATCGATTTTCTTATTGAACAACTCCCCTTTTGAATAGCCAAAAATCTCATCCAAGGAAGAATTATTTATGACAATAAGGCCTTTGTTATCAACAATACAAATGCCATCTATTAAGGAATCAAAACAAATCTTATAAAAAACTTCATCATTTTTTACCATGAGCCTAGTTCTTTAAACTTTAATCCATGAAGTTACAGAAATTTGTAGTGAAATAAAAGGAAACACCCTTCTTTCTCAGGTATTTGAATTCAAATCAGGTTATTCGAATCGGTCAATTTATCAACCAATCACTTGCCCGTTTTTATAAGTTGATTTATTGACCAATCGGCCTTGCTCGTCATAGGTTTCAAATTCTCCTGTTAACCTACCCTCTTTAAAGAATCCTTTACGTTTTAACCTGCCATTTTCATGATAGATTTCAAATGGTCCATTCTCAACACCATCTAAATAAAAACCTTTTCTCTTTAAACGGCCATTTTCAAAATACATAAAAAAATCCCCTTCTTTAACACCATTTACGTACTCCGTTTTCACATATAAAGCCAAATCTTCATAGTAGTTTTCATAGCTGCCATTCAATTTATCATTGGAATAAAAGGCCTGCTCTTTAAGGTCACCGTTTTCGTAGTACTTTATAGAAGGGCCCTCTTTAGCACCAAAAACATAGGATACACTAGACTTTAACTTACCGTTTTCATAGTATTTCCTTTGAATTCCATCATAAGATCCTTCTATATGCTTCCCTTCCGCTTCCAGCTGACCGTTTTTATAATACATCTGAAGCGAGCCATGGTATTTCCCAGATTTGAAAAAAGTTTTAATAGCTAATTGCCCGTTTTCATAAAATTCCTCATAGAGGCCGTTGTATTTGTCATCCTTGAAAGAAGTTTTTCTTCTAAGGCCACCGTTTTCATAAAATAATTCATAAGGGCCGTTCATTCTACCTTCCTTTACGGTATATTTTAGTTTCGGTTTCACATAGTTTTCATAAACTATCCCTTCATACTTTTGGTCGTTAGCATACAAAACCATTTGCCCACCAATATTCCTTTCCTCTATATCCGAAACGTGAACTTTCTGTTGTGCATTTATCGAAGAAATTGATAAAACAACAAACAAAAGAACAATGACAATTCCTTTCATTATATCTAGATTAATTTTTCCAAACCGCTCAAAAATAGAAATTAATCTTGGAAAAAAGAGTAAATATCGATGTACTTATCAATTTTTTTCAACAAATGGGCTGAAAATGAGCTAATTGTGTGACAAAAATTATCCTCAAACATTCATTTAACATACGACACTGAATGCCTTAATGCAAGATCAGCATCCAAAAGTTCGACTAGATCTATAAAATCCTGATTGCTTGAATCAGTTCTTATCAATTTGATTGTATTCACTTATCCTTTTTAATTAATTTGATTTCTTTCAGAAGGTCTCTCATTTCTCGAAGCAATGCAATTGTCTCAGGGTCTTCCAATCGAGTTTTCTCTTTTGAAGGCTTATCTATGATTTTTTCTCTTTGATTTAAAACCTTCTTTTTGAAAGCATCTGCTTCGATAATTCCAATTAATTTCATATCGCTCCCATGAGGATTACTTCCCCCTGCCGTTTCAATTTTTAAAATTTTTAATTCGAGTAGGTTCAGTATGGGGTTTTGCAAAAAAGTGAGATCCTGGATATTTTCAAGTGGAATGGTTTTTTCTACCTTGAAAAATGCCCCTTTACTAAATATCAGTTGCCGCTCAGTTAAAACGCAATGAAGATTCTCAAAATAGCGATTGCTCATATACCTTCCTGTTCCAAGAAACCAAATAAGTAATAAAGGTATCCCAATGATGGATATCATCAAAAAGAAGGCTACAAAGAAAAGAATGTAAGTTTTGATCTTTGGGCTGAATACAGCTTTTTGAATAATATTTGATTCAGTCATAATCAGGTTTTTAATTTAAATTCACTCATTATTTAGGGGGCCATATCAAATATGGTCGCTAATCCTGCTTAAAATTAATGAAAATATCAATTCACTTGATTTGAAACCTTCAACTTTCTGATTTATTGAATTGTATTCAAGTCGTGATACATTTAATCTGCCAATAAAAAATGGATATATTTGTTGGACCAGCAAAAATTTTAATATGAAATACATTTTAGTTCTATTCCTTGTCGGTTTAAGTAGTTGTTACATTGATCAAAAAGAATCAACCGAATTAGATAAGTGGATTGATCAGGCTTCTCGCGTAGAAATTTTTAGAGATGATTATGGAGTGCCTCATATTTATGGGAAAACAGATGCCGATGCTGTGTTTGGACTTCTTTATGCCCAGTGTGAAGATGATTTTAATCGTATAGAACAAAATTATATATGGGCCATTGGTCGATTGGCAGAAGTAGAAGGTGAGCGGGCTTTATATTCTGATGTAAGAGCGCGATTGTTTATGACAAAAGAGGAAGCCATAGAAAATTTTAATTCAAGCCCTGAATGGTTGCAAAAACTATGCGTCGCTTTTGCGGACGGCATAAATTACTATTTGTATACACATCCCGAAGTAAAACCCAAACTCCTCAACCATTTTGAACCTTGGATGCCAATGTATTTTAGTGAGGGTTCTATTGGAGGTGATATTGAACGCATTTCAACTTTAAAGATTAAAAAGTTTTATAAAGCTGAAAATCAGCATGGTTTGGCAGATGTCTATAATGGAATGATCAGCCTTAATTATGGAGACCTGCAGGGTTCTAACGGAATAGCCTTGTCTGGTAAATTGACCGCCTCAGGAAACAGTATGTTGCTTATTAATCCGCATACTTCATTCTTTTTTAGAGGGGAAGTTCATGTTGTAAGTGAAGAAGGTTTGAATGCCTATGGGGCCGTAACCTGGGGGCAATTTTTTGTTTATCAGGGCTTTAATGAAAAGACAGGATGGATGCATACCTCTACCGGTACAGATATCATCGATGAATTTGAAGAAACGATCATAGAAAACTCAAAGGGGCTCAAATATTTGTATGGAAAAGAAAAACGTGATATTATTTCTTATCCTATAAGTTTAAAATATAAAACGGATACGGGATTACTAGAAAGAACTTTTACGGGCTATAGGACGCATCATGGACCCGTTACCCATAGTAATGAAGAAAAGTGGGTGTCTACTGCAATGATGTGGGATCCGGTCATGGCATTGCAACAATCTTTTATAAGAACGAAGCAGGCAAATCATACTGGTTTCAAAACCATGATGGACATGAGAACAAACTCTTCCAACAATACCGTTTTTGCTGATGCTGAAGGTAATATTGCTTATTATCACGGGAATTTTATACCGAAAAGGAATATTGAATTCGACTATTCAAAACCCGTTGACGGGAGCAAGCCTGAGACTGATTGGAAGGGCCTCCATGAAGTTGATGAAAATATTCTTGTGGTGAACCCCGAAACCGGCTGGATACAAAATTGCAATTCCACCCCATTTACGTCGGCAGGAGATTTCAGCCCAAGACCAGAAGATTACCCCAGTTATATGGCTTCTTATCCTGAAAATTTTAGAGGTTTACACGCAGTCTCCCTTTTAAAACAGGCAGATTCTTTGACTCTTGACGGGCTCATTGACCTGGCTTACGATCCTTTTTTACCAGGTGCCAAAGTTTTGATTTCGGGCTTGTTGGAGGCTTACAAAAATGAATCGATTAATGATGTCAATACCAAGGAAGCTATTGAATTATTAAATAATTGGGATTATAAAGTTTCGGTCAATTCAGTGGCCATGACCTTGACGCAATACTATTTTTACCAATACTATAGTTCAGGGTTAATACAAAAAAAACGTCGTGATATGATACGAAACATGAACTATATGGGCCAGGAATCTTCGCTACAGGAGCGACGTAACGTCTTTGAAAAAGCGCTGGGCCAACTTATTGATGATTTTGGAGATTGGAAGATTGAATGGGGCCAATACAACAGATACCAGCGAATCAATGGAGACATTGTTCAAAAGTTTAACGATAGTCTGCACAGTGTTCCCATTGGAATGGCAAGCGGGTATTGGGGGGCTCTAGCCTCTTTTGGGACTCGAAAAGGAGAAAATACCAAACGGATTTATGGGGTCGGCGGTAATAGTTTTGTAGCAGTAGTTGAGTTTGGTGACAAAGTTCAAGCTAAAACACTTTTAGCCGGTGGTCAAAGCGGTAATCCAGCGTCACCGCATTTTGATGATCAGGTTTTACCTTATGCGAACGCCGAATTCAAAACCGTTCCATACTATAAAGAGGATGTAATTAAAAGGGCAATTACGAGGTATAAACCAGGAGAAGTACATCAATAATAGCAAATAAAAACCCGCCGGGTACTGCTAAGCCGACAGCTTGTTCCAATTTATTCCCAATCGCTGTCTTCCAAGGTGAAAATATCACTTACTTCAGCCTCAAAAATATTTGCCAATCGGAGCGCCAAAACGGTTGAAGGCACATACTTTCCTAATTCCATGGCATTGATAGTCTGTCTGCTTACCTTGGCCATCTTTGCCAGTGCAGCCTGAGTTATATTCTTTTTGGCTCTCTCTACTTTGATACTATTCTTCATAACTCAAAGATTTATTCAGTTTAATCACTTGCCAGTTAAACCTTATAATAAAGAACAGCAAAATGGTAAACATATTAAATATCATCACCCATAAAAACGAAAGTTCGTATACAAAAAGCATAGCAAATAATAATATTCCATAATTCAAATAGGTGGCCCACACCAGCGATTCCAATCTGATTTTGGCAATCAATTCATCTTCTTGCTTCTCTTTTGAAAAAGCGACCAGAATTAAACTGATGATCAATAAAGCTCCACAGATTTCGTTTAAGATATTGTTATCGGTCAATCCCACAAGTTCTTGCTCACCAATGATGTCATTTACAAAAATGGCCGGAACATTAAGGTCCAAGATCTCTGGTTCAAGATCATAGATCACGGTGATCAACCCAAAAATTAAAGAAGGGATAAGAATAATCAATCCTATTTTCTTGTACCTGTTCGGAAATAAATAATTTAATTTCATAATAATTGATTTTAAATACAATCAAATGTAAAGTATTTATTTCATTATGACAAGTATTTTTTACATTTAGTAATAATTTTATTACTTTATTTTAGAATTTATATTTCAGTCACTTAACAATATTAAAATTTCTCTTTCGTTTTTTATTGAAAGATATTAAACGAGT
>JAUXCI010000258.1 GCA_030618945.1 Flavobacteriaceae bacterium | reverse complement strand
TTTTGTAATTTGATTGTTTCAATCTTGATTTCTTCTCCCTGCCTCGCCTGGTAATCTGCATATTGCTTTATATACTCCAACCGCTTATAGGCCTGCAAAAAGTTTTCTGAAGACAAGAGAAACATCAATCTGCTATTCTTGGTTTTGCTTTTATAGGACTGAACCACCATTTTTGCATAATCCTTCTTAAGGCCTTCCAAACTATTCGTCAGAAGCCTAACCTCCTTCTCATTTTCCGCAATTTCTTTTGACAACTGCTTTGTCTCTTCATTGATGGTATTGATCAATTTCGTTCTTACCCCTATTCGATTAATTAGGTCGGACAGATCTGACAGCAGAGTCTTCTCCTTTTTTTGTGATTTAAACAAAAGTGTGTTTATCTCTTTGATCTCTTTTTGAAGTTGAACTCTCTGTTTTTCTAGTTCTTGCCTGCTTTGAGCGGATGAATACAAGGGGATAACTAAAAGAAATGTGAGGAGAATAAAAAGGGGTCGCAAATCAGTCGACACATAATTCCGACGCAAACAATCCGTTATTTTTGCCCAATGTAATTTCATTTAAATTCAATATTTCTGTAGCCAGAAGGTATTTTAAAGGGGAACTTCAAAGGGGCATTAAATTGTACATTCTTAAAACTGACATCTATAATTGTTGTTTGTAGATCGCCAAAAGCTGTGATCAAAAATCCTTTCGGGAACAAAGATTCATTAATTTTATCAAAATCCTTATATAAAATTGTTAATTTTTGATTCTTTTCGACGTGTCGAACTTCTTCTTTCATTATTTTGAAGTTATATGGATCTATCCAATAAGCAATATCATAAAGGACGTTTTCTTTCTTCGGGCGCAATTCATAATTGTTCTCAACGATATTCACTTGGTATTTCTGATCCTCCAAATTTAACAAAGCCTCTCCTAAAAAGAGGTTTTGGATTTTTAGAAAATCGAAATCCGTTCCCAACCATCCGCTAATAAGCTCAAAATCACCCTCAAAATACGTTTTACCTATTTTTTCATAAAACTTAACTTCCTCAGGGGTAACTTTTAATTTAGCAATGGGAAAGCCCAGTTTGGAAAAACTAAGCCAAATTACTGAATCTTTTACCATCCTTAGGGAAGCATTGATATTCGGCATATCCTCCTTCCCTCTATACTTGATGAACATACTGGCTTTAATTACCAGCTGATCCAAAGAGGCATCCTTATTTTTTTTAACTATGGTCTTTCCGGAAAGATGATTTATACTTTTATTTGAAACCTTGGTGCTTTTACAAGAAGCAAAGGATACAAATAGAATTAACATCACCAATAATTTACGCATATTCTCTCAATTAACCTCTTTCAATTCAATCGCTTGTTGATAAAGCTTTGATGACATTTTATTGTTTCCCATTCCCTTATAACTCAGGCTCATTTCCTTTAAAAAATCCACTTTCATCAAATCATCCTCAATGAGATAATCAAGACCATCTTCCAGCCTTTTCAAAGCTTCCTCATATTTTCTCAAATTGTTTAAAGCGCGCCCATTCATCAAGTATAAAAAAGGCTGAGCCGGAAACATCTCCAACCCCTTTTCACTGTCTTTTAACAATTCCAGAAATTGTTTGGTTTTCAACTCTCTTTCAAGAAGTAATTTCATTGAATTAAAATCCCTCTTTAATTCATAGTCATCTCTTAATAAATCTACTTTACTCTTTGAATCTTCCACAATTGGATTGGGATCAGATACTATGGTATTTGGTGTTTCCTGCAGTAAGGATTCTTTCAATGATTCCAAGCCTTCAGGAACTTTGTCAATTTTATCTAACTTGCTTAAAAGAGCAATGGCCTCATCCATTTTACCAGACTTGATATACAAAATAACGAGATCAGCCTCTTCATTGGGTCTGAGCTTCACAATTTTATTTTGAACCTTAATGGCACCCTGATAATCATTTTGTTTTGTCTTGATTTCTTTCAAATGTCGAAGCATATACAAATTTGAAGGCTCTTTTTCCAGCCCCTTCAAGATGTAAAATTCAGCCTCAGTATATTTGAATAAAAACGCATAATTTTTTGATAGCTCGAATAATACGGCTACATTATCTTTTTCAATATTATTACAGGCTTCAAGTGCAAATACGGCCTTATCAAAATTCCCAATTGATTTTTGCTGAATGGCTTCGAAAAAAAAGGTTTGAAAATTAATTTCATCCTGTTCTACGAGCATGGCCTCAGTAGAAACTAGGTCTTCCTGACTTACAGCAACCAAAGAGAACAATAAAACTCCGGTGAATAGGGCGATATGTTTTCCTTTTTGAAACAAATTTTACATTAAAACAGAATAATCTCCAATACTAACTGAATCGAATTTTCCATCAAAATAAGCATAATTGCCTATCATTGCCTCATTCAGTTGTGCGTTTTTTACAGTGGTATTCGTTTGAATCAAGGAATTAGATATAATCGAATCTTCTACTACACTTCCTTCTCCCAATGATACATTCGGGCCAATGGTTGTGTTTTTTAACACAACATTCGCACCAATATAGCAAGGTTCTATAATTCTTGAATTTTCTAAAGATACTGAATCTGAAACCAAATTTTCATTTTCCTGTTGAGCGAACTGTAGAACTCTTGAATTGGTATCAACTGTTATTTCCTTATTACCACAGTCCATCCAATCACTTACTTCCCCCGGAACAAACTTAAGCCCTTTTTTCTTCATGTTTTCCAAGGCATTTGTAAGCTGGTATTCACCTTTATCCTTAATATCATTATCCAGCAGATATTGAATTTCATCCTTGAGAATTCCTCCATTTTTGAAATAATAGATTCCAATAATGGCAAGATCAGAAATAAATTCTTCGGGTTTTTCAACAAAGTCAGTAATGATACCCTCATTGAGTTTGACAACACCATAAGCACTAGGTTCGTCTACCTGCTTTACCCAAATCGCTCCATCCGCATTGGCATCAAGAGTGAAGTCTGCCTTAAATAAGGTGTCTGCAAAGGCAACTACACAGGGTCCGCTTAGTGAATCTTTTGCACATTGAATTGCATGTGCGGTCCCTAATGCTGTTTCCTGTATTGAAACTTTACCTACTGCATTAAGGCCTTTTGCAATTTTCATTAATTTTTCTTCGGTATCCTTCGGAAAAGTTGGGCCAATCACAAAAGCGATCTCGTCTACCTTTTGATCTACCACCTTAACAATATCTTCCACAAGCCTCTGAACAATTGGTTTTCCGGCTATCAGAGTCAAGGGCTTGGGAATGGTCAAGGTATGAGGTCTTAAACGAGATCCAATTCCTGCCATGGGTACAATAATCTTCATGTTTAAATATTTTTCCTTTTTAAACGAGCAAATATACATAAAATTGTAGCACACCTATGGGGCGTAAGTATATACGAAAGCGCCATTTTGATAGGTGTCATGATATTTAATTCCAAACTTTTTACAAGAGTTTCTCCAACGTTTTGAATAGGAAAAGAAATTGGACCCGTCTGAGATCACATAATCGGGACGAACCCGCTTCAACAGTCTGTCAAGATTTATTTTGGGAGCATTCTTTAATACGATAATATCTGGATTGAATCCAAAGTCCTCGATCATGATTTCATCATCGATAATTAAAATTCTTATCTTTCCTGCGTCTATTACGTTTTCAATTGCAGGTCTATCATCCATTTTTATTTGATAAAACTGATCTTGATAAGGTTCAATTATCCTGGCTAATTTTGGATCGTCAAACTTCAAGGTGCACCTAACTGTTAGTTTG
>JAUXCI010000020.1 GCA_030618945.1 Flavobacteriaceae bacterium | reverse complement strand
ATTGTCATACCTGGAAAGATTGTGAATATTGTAGATTGATGGGTTATAATATTGAATACAATTGTACAGAATGGAAAGCTGTACAGCTGCTCCATAAGTGTTTTTATTTTATTAAATACGCATATAAGTAATTCATTTTTTAGAAATAACTCATATTTTCTTTGATAATTAAAAAAAGTTTATAAATTTGCTTTCTTAATATGAGAGATAATACAAATCATACTTGGTGGTGGTCTTTACAAAACGAAAAATTTGTGAAGTAAATTGCTGTATATAAAAATATCAATTAGGCTTGTCTTCACGACAGGCCTTTTTTTTTAAATTAATTTTAATGAAATATAAATTAACCACATTCAATAAGAAGATTCTCGCTGATACCATAACCCCGGTGAGTATCTATCTCAAGATACGAGATAAGTACCCGAACAGTATCTTATTGGAAAGCTCTGATTATCACGGAAATGAAAACAGTTTTTCTTATGTGTGTTGTAATCCTATAGCCAGTATTTCAGTTAAAGATCAGGTGGTTACGGAGGCCTTTCCTGATGGGAAATTAAGTTCAACAAGGTGCGATAACCCATTAGAGGTTCCAGAAAAGATACACACTTTTAGTCAAAAATTTGAAAGTGAAAATCAAAAGTTTAAATTCATCAACAATGGTCTTTTTGGATATATAGCATATGATGCAGTGCGGTATTTTGAAGATATAACAATCGAAAAAAAAGAAGGTGACCTCGATATTCCAGACATTTATTATGCTGTTTATCAAAACATTATTGCGATCAATCATTTTAAGAATGAAGCCTATATCTTTTGTCATAGTTATGATAATACCAATAACATTGACGAGATACACCAATTGATAGCGAACAGAAATTTCGCTTCCTATTCTTTTAAAAATGCCGATGACGAATCATCAAATTTAACCGATAAAGAATTTATGCAACACGTGGAGCTTGCAAAACAGCATTGTTTTCGTGGAGATGTTTTTCAATTAGTGTTGTCTAAGAGATTCTCCCAAGGTTTCAAAGGTGATGAATTCAATGTATACAGGGCTTTACGGTCGGTAAATCCATCACCTTATCTCTTTTATTTCGACTATGGAAATTTTAAGATCATGGGGTCTTCCCCTGAAGCTCAGTTGGTTGTTCAAAATGGTAAAGCCGAAATACATCCTATTGCCGGAACCTTTAAACGAACTGGTGATGATGAAAAGGACCTGGAAGTAGCGAAATCACTTTCTCAGGATGAAAAAGAAAATGCTGAACACGTTATGTTGGTTGACCTTGCCAGAAATGACTTAAGTAGAAATGGACATGATGTCAAGGTGGAAAAGTATAAAGAAATTCAATTTTTTTCTCATGTAATCCACTTGGTGTCAAAGGTGATTGGAGAAAAGTTTAAAGATACCAATACCTTCCAGGTCGTTGCAGATACTTTTCCGGCTGGAACCCTTTCGGGAGCACCCAAGCATAAAGCCATGCAATTGATAGAGAAATATGAAAAGAATAATAGAACCTTTTACGGAGGTGCTATAGGATTTATGGACTTTGAAGGCAATTTTAATCATGCTATCATCATTAGATCTTTTTTGAGCAAAAATCACAGATTGCATTATCAGGCTGGGGCCGGAATTGTTTCCAAATCAACTGCTGAAGATGAGCTGCAGGAAGTGTATCATAAATTGGGAGCATTAAAAAAAGCCCTGGAACTGGCTGAAAATATTTAAAGAATGAAAAAAGTATTAGTAATTGATAATTATGATTCCTTTACCTATAACCTGGTTCATTATTTGCAGGATATGGATTGTGAAGTTGTTGTCAAACGAAATGATAAATTGAGTCTTGAAGAGGTAGATGAATTTGAAAAAATTCTCCTATCACCGGGCCCGGGTATTCCTGATGAAGCGGGATTGTTGAAAGCCATAATAAAACGATATGGGCCATCAAAAAGTATTTTGGGCGTCTGCCTGGGTCAGCAAGCCATCGCTGAAGTATATGGTGGAAGCATTGAAAATTTGAACATGGTTTATCACGGGGTTGCCACTTCTATCAAAAGAATCAATGATGACGAGATATTATACAAAGGAATACCGGAAGAATTTGAGGTTGGAAGGTATCATTCCTGGGTAGTTTCTAAGGAAATGCCGGATGATTTAGTGATAACCTCAATTGATGAAAATGGTGAAATTATGTCGATAAAACATGTAGATCACGACGTAAGAGCCGTGCAGTATCATCCGGAATCCATTCTTACACCACTTGGAAAACAGCTCCTTAAAAATTGGGTTGATAGTTGAGTTGTTAGAATAAACAAAGAAACCTAAGCAGATAATAATGAGTTAAGTATAGCAAAGAAAAATGAAAGAAATATTAAATAGATTAATCAATCAGGAAACCATTAGCAAGGTGGAAGCGAAGGAGGTTTTGGTGAATATTTCCAAAGGGGTTTATAATACGAGTCAAATCGCTTCTTTTTTGACGGTTTATATGATGCGAAGCATATCTGTTGAAGAATTGGACGGATTTAGAGAAGCACTTCTGGACCTGTGTTTACCCATTGATTTATCTGATTTTAATACCATTGACCTTTGCGGTACAGGTGGTGATGGAAAGGATACCTTCAATATTTCTACGCTTGCTTCTTTTGTGACAGCCGGAGCAGGTGTTAAGGTGGCTAAACATGGAAATTACGGGGTTTCATCAACCTGTGGTTCTTCAAATGTTTTGGAGTATTTGGGGCTAAGATTTTCAAGTGATGAGGTTACCTTACAGCGCTCAATTGAAAAGGCGGGTATTTGTATTCTGCACGCTCCCTTATTTCATCCTGCGATGAAAAATGTGGCTCCGATAAGGCGAGAATTGGGGGTAAAAACCTTTTTTAATATGTTGGGACCCATGGTAAATCCTTCTTTTCCTAAGAACCAGATGGTTGGTGTTTTTAACCTGGAGCTTGCCAGAATGTACGGATATCTATATCAAACTACCGATAAAAATTATGCAATTTTACACGATCTTGCAGGTTATGACGAGATCTCCCTCACTAATAGAACCAAGATGATTACCAACAAGGAGGATAAAATTTTCTCACCTTCTGATTTAGGTATATTGGGAATTGAACAAAAAGACATTTACGGAGGAAAAACGATAAAAGAGAGCGCTGGTATTTTTTCAAAAGTGCTTAATGGATATGGGACTGAGGCTCAAACAAATGTTGTTTGTGCCAATGCGGGCATGGCAATAGCTGTAGCCAATAAAATAGATCATAAAACTGGGTTTGAACTTGCTAAAGAGGCATTGAAGAATAAAAAAGCCTTAGCTGCCTTTAAAACGATGCTTGACATCAATAATTAAAACTTAGGATGAAATTAAACATTTTAGATAGAATTGTATCAGATAAAAGGAGAGAAATAGCCTCTAAAAAAAGTATTCTGCCTTTGGTATTTATAAAAGCATCACCGTTGATGAAGCGGAAAACCTTGTCGCTTTCCAAAAGTATCAAAAACGGTAGTGGGATTATAGCCGAATTTAAACGTCGTTCTCCTTCAAAACAGGTCATCAATCATAAAAGCAGTATCATAGATGTAGTCAAAGACTATGTTGCCTCAGAAGTTTCGGGGATTTCTGTACTTACGGATACCAAGTATTTTGGAGGTGCTCTGGATGATCTTATTCAAGCCCGTGATCATGTAAACATTCCGTTGCTTAGAAAGGAGTTTATAATTGACACCTATCAAATTTATGAGTCAAGGGCTTATGGAGCTGATGCTATACTTTTGATTGCGGCTGTCTTAAAGCCTGAAGAAATTTATTCCTTTTCACAATTGGCACATGATCTGGATTTGGAAGTGCTTTTAGAAATTCACAATGAAGAGGAATTACAGAAATCGGATCTTACTCATATTGATATGGTGGGTGTAAACAACAGAAATTTGAAAACTTTTGAAGTGAGTTTGCAAACCAGTATGGAGCTTTCATCTAAAATCCCAGACGATAAAGTTAAAATATCAGAAAGCGGAATAAGCTCGATAGCGTCCATCATCCAATTAAAAAACTATGAGTACAAGGGTTTTTTGATAGGTGAAAATTTTATGAGAACAGATGATCCTGGTAAAGCAGCGGTTGAATTTATAAAAGGACTAGCAAATGAAAATTAAAGTCTGTGGCATGAAATATTGGGACAATATTTTATCGGTAGCTGATTTACGGCCTGATTATATGGGATATATATTTTATGAGCGTTCAAAACGTCATTTTGGCGGAGATATTCCTGACTTAGACCCTTCGATAAAAAAAACGGGGGTATTTGTAAATTCAATACTTTCAGAGATCATCAGAAATGTAAAAAAATATGATCTAAGGGCTGTTCAGCTTCACGGTGATGAAACTGTTAACTTTTGTAAGGAGTTGAAAAATAAAATGGATTCTACTATTGAACTTATTAAGGCATTTTCGATATCAGATGAATTTAATTTTGACGAGTTGGGCTCTTATGAAGAAGCCTGCGATTATTATTTATTTGACACCAAAGGAAAAGAAAGGGGCGGAAATGGTTCGTTTTTTAATTGGGAGTTGCTCAATAAATTACAGCATCATAAAAAGTTTTTTTTAAGTGGTGGAATTGGCTTGGAAGAATTAAAAATGTTAAGTGAGTTTCTGCAAACTGAAGCAGGCCAATATTGCTATGCCATTGATTTGAACAGTAAATTTGAAAGTGACCCAGGTGTGAAAAAAACAGAAAAATTGGAAGCTTTTTTTAAACAAATAGAAAAATAAAATTAAATGCAAAAGTCATATCATGTAGATGAAAAAGGATACTATGGACAATTTGGAGGCTCATTTGTTCCCGAAATGTTATATCCGAATATGAAAATCTTGCAAGAATCATATTTAAAAATCATGAATGAGCCATCCTTTCAGGAGGAGTTTCATTCCTTGCTGAAGGATTATGTAGGAAGGCCATCACCCTTGTATCTGGCTAAAAGATTATCTGAAAAATATGGTGCGAAAATTTATTTGAAGAGAGAAGACCTCAACCATACAGGAGCACATAAGATCAACAATACCATAGGGCAAATTCTTCTTGCAAAGAGATTGGGCAAGAAAAAAATTATTGCTGAAACAGGAGCGGGTCAGCATGGTGTTGCAACCGCAACTGTATGCGCGCTTGCCGGAATGCAATGCACCGTTTATATGGGGGCAATTGATATTGAAAGGCAGGCCCCGAACGTAGCCAGAATGAAAATGCTTGGGGCAGAGGTTGTGCCTGCAATGTCAGGAAGTAAAACATTGAAAGATGCTACAAATGAGGCTATAAGAGCTTGGATTAGCGATCCTGTAAACATACATTATATCATTGGATCAGTAGTGGGTTTTCACCCTTATCCCGATATGGTTGCAAGATTTCAATCAGTCATTTCAGAAGAAATGAAATGGCAATTAAAAGAAAAGGAAAATACTGAAAACCCTGATTATATTATTGCCTGTGTTGGTGGCGGCAGTAATGCCGCTGGGGCGTTCTATCACTACCTCGACCAGGAACAAGTGGGTTTAATCGCCGTTGAAGCCTCTGGGAGAGGAGTGGATTCAGGAGCATCTGCTGCAACCAGTGTTTTAGGAAAAGAAGGGATCATTCACGGAAGTAAAACCTTGTTAATGCAAACTGAAGATGGTCAGATTATAGAACCATATTCTATTTCTGCAGGTCTGGACTACCCTGGTGTTGGCCCTCAACACGCCTATTTGTTTGAATCCGGAAGAGCTGAATTTTTAAATGCCACCGATGACGAAGCCATGAAGGCAGGTTTGGAATTGTGTAAATTGGAAGGCATTATACCAGCCATTGAATCTTCTCATGCCCTTGCAGCTTTGTCTAAAAAAAGATTTAAAAAGGATGATATTGTGGTGGTAAACCTTTCAGGAAGAGGAGACAAAGACCTGGATACTTATATTAAGTATTTCGATCTGTAAAAGAATTTAAATAATACATGATCCAAAAAAATTGAATTGATTTAGGGATTGTCAAATTAGAACAAATGAACAGAATAGAAAGAGCCTTGGAAAAAACCAGTAATAAAGGCAGTAAATCAAAAAAAATACTTTCCATATATTTCACGGCGGGGTACCCTGAGCTTAATGATACGGTTTCTGTCATAAAAGAATTACAGGATTCAGGTGTGGATATGATTGAAATTGGATTACCCTTTTCAGATCCTTTAGCAGATGGGCCAACTATTCAGGCGAGTAGTACCCGGGCATTGGAAAATGGAATGACGACCGCAATCTTATTTGACCAATTGACAAACATTCGAAAAGAGATTGATATTCCTTTATTGATCATGGGTTATTTCAATCCAATCCTGCAATATGGAGTAGAAGCTTTTTGTATAAAATGTGCTAAAATTGGGATAGATGGCCTTATCATTCCGGACCTGCCAGTTGACGTTTTTCAACAGAATTATGCAAGGACTTTTGAAAAATATGGATTACTCAATGTGTTTTTAATTACTCCACAAACCTCAGATGAAAGGATTAGGTACATTGACGGTATATCCAAGGGTTTTATTTATATGGTGAGTTCGGCAAGTACAACGGGAGCCATTAACAGCTTTGATCGAGGTCAATCGAAATATTTTGAAAGAATACATGGGATGGATTTAAAAACACCACAAATTGTAGGCTTTGGTATCTCAAATAACGAAACCTTCATTCAGGCAACTCAATTTACCAGTGGGGCCATTATCGGATCAGCATTTGTAAAATTCTTAAAGGAAAATTCCGTGACAGATATTGATAGGTTCGCTAAAAGCATTGTTCACCCGGTAAGTTAACAAAAAGATGCTGTGCACTTTGTTTGACAATGCCATTCAGTTACATGGAGGAGAAATCACGGCAAGTAATCATAGGGAGGGTGGTGTAGAATTCTTATTTACACTGACAAAATTTTAGCAGGGTTAGCTTAAAAATGCCTTTTTGAATTGCTTATCTTTACAAAAAAAGCTCAGATGAATATTAATAAATTTTCGCTTCGAACCAGAATTTTTATTGCAATGATTTTTATCGTTGTCATCGCTTCTCTTCTTATTGCTGCGGTTACCATTTATCAGTATAGCGAACAAGCAGAAGATTACCACGTAAACCGACTTGAGCGAAAAGAGGAAGCCATAAAATCGGCCATTATTTATGAACTTGATCGTGAATCCATTATGGGCTTTGAAAGTGCATCCTTACCAGTAATTTTGGAAAGAAAACTTAATGAAATTTCAGATATACACAATTTAGATGTGAATATTTATGATCTCAGAGGTAAATTATTGGAAAGCTCCTACGTCAAGGATGCCACAGATACAACGGATGTTAATCTGAATATTGATATCATGACACAACTTGCTGTCAGAGAAGATCATCGGATGGTATTTCAAAAACTGTCCCCTGACGGAACGAAATTTAAATCGTCGCTGTCATACCTTAACGGCTCCGTGAATCAACAAGTAGGAATTATTGGCGTACCTTATTTACAGGATAATACACTTCAAGATAAGGAACTTAAAGAGTTTTTGGGGAGGTTGGCCATAGTCTATCTATTGATTTTGTTTATTGCAATCATAATGGCATATTTTTTATCTGAATATATAACCAAATCTTTAGAAAATGTAAGCAGGAAAATGCGGCAGACCTCAATGGAAAAAATCAATGAAAAGATTATTTTGGAGGACGAAAGTCAGGAAATCATGACCTTGGTAAATTCATATAATAGCATGATAGATCAACTTGAGGACTCAGCCGTAAAACTTGCAGAAAGTGAACGAAAACAGGCCTGGAGGGAGATGGCAAAACAGGTGGCACATGAAATTAAAAACCCCTTAACCCCGATGAGGTTGACGATTCAAAGTTTTGACCATAATTTTGATCCGAAAGAGTCTGATATAAAAGAAAAGATGCATGAATTTAGCGAATCATTGATAAAACAAATAGACATCATGAGTTCGATCGCTTCAGCATTTTCCAATTTTGCACAGATGCCAACTGCGAATAAGGAAACCATAAATATTGTGGAAGAAGTAAAAAGGGGTCTTGATATTTTTCATGAACCTTATATTGAATACCTTCCTGGTAAGGAAACGATTATTACTAAAATGGATAAGATTCAGCTCACAAGAATCATGACAAACCTGGTTACCAATGCCATCCATGCCTTAAAAGACAAAGAGAATCCTAAAATAGAAATTAGGGTGTCTGAAAATGAATCTGAAGTTCTCATTGAAGTAGAAGATAATGGGCAGGGAATTGGTAAAAATGATGCCATGAAAATATTTGAACCTAAATTCACAACCAAATCAAGTGGAATGGGGCTGGGTCTGCCCATGGTCAAGAACATAGTTGAAGCCTATAATGGCAAAATAGGCTTTGTATCTGGACTCAATAGCAACACTGTTTTTTCTGTATCTTTACCTAAAGAAATGTAGTGCCAAAAAATGATTTAACATGGGTTATAGAAATGTTTTAATTGAGTTTGATGATGATTGGGGAACCATTATTATCAATCGTCCAAAAAAGTTGAATGCTTTAAATAAGGAAACTATTGCAGAGTTGCATATGGCCTTTAAAGAATTGAATGAGGATGATGAGGTAAGGGTAATTATCATTACGGGGAGTGGCGACAGGGCATTTGTAGCCGGTGCAGATATTGACGAGTTTGCTGATTTTGACAAAGATAAGGGTAAGAAATTGTCGAAAAAAGGCCAAGAATTATTATTCGATTTTGTGAGCAATTTAAAAAAGCCAGTTATAGCAGCTATCAATGGATTTGCCTTAGGTGGAGGCTTGGAACTTGCTATGGCGAGCCATATTCGAGTAGCTTGTGATACAGCTAAGATGGGTTTGCCTGAAGTTTCTTTGGGGCTGATACCTGGCTATGGAGGAACCCAAAGACTTCCTCAGTTGGTAGGTAAGGGGAAGGCTATGGAAATGATTATGACTGGTACAATGATTAGTGCGGATGATGCTCTTAAATTTGGCTTGGTAAATCATGTGGTTCCAGAAGGGGAATTAATTTCATTCTGTGAAGGTCTTGCAAAAAAAATCTCAAGGAATTCCCCAATTGCTATGGGCGCTGCCATAAAGTCCATAAACGCCAATTTTGAAGATGGAGTCAATGGCTTTAAGACCGAAATTGAAGAATTTGGTAATTGTTTTGGTACTGAAGATTTTAAAGAAGGTACCGCTGCATTTTTAGAAAAAAGAAAACCAAGTTTCTAGTTGGGTCAGATTTATTGTAGACTATATTTTCCCGTTCCATTCATCATAGAATTCCTTCAGAAATTGTTCCATAAAAGCATGTCTTTTTTCAGCAATTCTCTTGCCGGTTTGCGTGTTCATTTTGTCTTTGAGCAGCAATAGTTTTTCATAGAAATGGTTGATGGTGGGCGCTTTGCTCTTTTTATATGTTTCCTTGTCTTGATTTAATTTAGGCGCTATTTCAGGATCGAATAATGACCTGTTTTTAAAGCCTCCATAATTAAAGGCACGGGCAATTCCAATGGCTCCTATGGCATCTAATCTGTCGGCGTCCTGAATTACTTGTAATTCAATTGAATTAAACCTGACTGTTGAGTCTGATTCCAGCCCTGATTTAAAAGATACGTGAATAATGATGTTAACAATGTGTTCGATTATATCAGTTGGAACCTTAATACCTTTTAAAAAAGAAGCCGCTTTTTTTGGACCAATGCTCTCGTCCCCGTCATAGAATTTGGAATCGGCAATATCATGTAGCAATGCTCCAAGTTCAACAACAAAAAGATCAACGTCTTCTGCTTTCGCAATAAGTTTTGCGTTGTTGTATACCCTTTCTATATGAAACCAGTCGTGACCACCTTCTGCTCCTTTAAGCGTTTCTTTAACATAGGCTCTGGTTTTATCAATCAGCTGTTTTTTATTCATATTGCAAAATAAAAAAACCTCTTCAGAAAAAGAGGTTTAGGCTTTGAATTTTTACAAAACGGGATTTAATCAAAAATCGCTTTGCATTTTCCATCTTCACAAGTTAAACTCTTTGGCGCGGCAGCTACATAACAGTCTGATTGAACCGTGTATTTTTCATTGTATTGCTTTTCCAATTCATTCATAGTTTCAATTTTGGTCAACAAAATAACAACATCTATTGAGCTGGAGTAAACGATATACTCCCAAAAACCTCCACAGGGTTTTGCACCAATTCCAACACTGTAACAAATGATGTCTTCTGAACAGACAGATTCATTTGCAAGATCTTTAATTTCAACCTTCAAATTATCAATCACCGCTTTTTCAGATTCCTGAGGACTTATATCAGCCGAGTCATCACAATAAATAACGAGAAAAGACAATAGTACGAAAAAGAACTTCATAAATGTGGTTTAACAAAATTCATCATAAGCACCTGCCAGGTTTGCAGCGATCATATCAGCCGATCTCCCTTCGATATGGTGTCTTTCGAGCATGTGTACCAATTGACCATCTTTAAATAAAGCAATTGATGGTGACGATGGTGGAAATGGAATCATCATCTCTCTGGCCTTTGAAGTAGATTCAACATCTACCCCTGCAAATACTGTGGTCAAATGATCTGGATTTTTATCCAGTTGTAAAGAAGCTATAGCTCCCGGTCTAGCCGTACCTGCAGCACATCCACAAACAGAATTTACCATAACTAAGGTTGTGCCTTCTTTTTTTATTGCCTCTTCAACATCATTTGAAGTATATAATTCCTTAAAACCTGCGCTTGTCAATTCCTGGCGCATAGGTTTTACTAATTCTTCTGGATACATAAAATATTTTTTTAGTTATTAATAGCGTGCAAAGATAAGCAATGAAATTAAAACATTTGGTAAGAGGAGCACTTAAGTGAAGGCTTCAATTTTATTCCGAATAAATCAAAAGCCGAACATTTCACAAAATATTAGTGCCATTTGATTTTAGTTCTGTACCTATAAATGTATATTTGCCGGAATAAATTATAGTTATGGCGAATTTTTCTAAATGGCTTGGCGCTGGGTTAGGATGGACCTTTGCAGGACCGATAGGTGGGATTTTAGGCTTTGTTCTGGGAAGTTTTGTGGATGAGTTTTCAGAGAGTGAACTTCTCGATTATCAAAAGGGAAGCAAATCGATTAAATCTACTCAATCGGGTGATTTTGAAATAAGTTTACTTGTCCTTGCAGCTATTGTGATTAAAGCAGATGGTGATGTAGATAAAAGAGAATTAGATTTTGTAAGATCATCTTTTGTAAGTATGTACGGGCAGGAAAGAGCCAATCATGCCTTTAAACTATTTAAGGGGATTATATCCAATAATAAGATTTCTACAAAACAAGTATGTTTTCAGATAAATAAGAATATGAAGCATGCCTCAAGGCTTCAGCTTTTGCATTTCTTATTTGGTGTTGCCAAGTCTGACGGTACGGTAACAGAAAAAGAATTGAATAAGATAAATACCATTGCCGGATATCTCAATATCAATCACGGTGATTTCAATTCGATTAAGGCGATGTTCTATAATGAGGTTAATAGCTCATATAAGATTTTGGAAATAGAAAAATCAGCCACCGACGCCGAATTGAAAGTTGCCTATAGAAAAATGGTAAAAAAATACCACCCGGATAAACTTAGGAACCTTGGTCCGGAGCACACCAAAGGAGGCGAAGAAAAATTCAGACAGGTTCAGAATGCCTATGAGCATATCCAAAAGGAGAGAGGACTTTAGGTTTTAACGTCAATAGCGGAACTATCCACTTTACCTTATTTAACTAATAAACTGTCATTTTTTTGTCCAAACCTCACCTTGATTACGTCGTCAAGGATATTCCATTTTTTGACCTTTTCCTGGTGTGGATGTCCAAGTATCCATTGGTCATAGATTTTGTCAAAGGTGCCGTCTTGTTTCCTGAAATCGATCCATTTGTTTATATAACCCCTCCAAATTTCGTCTCTTGCAATAGGAAATACAAGAGCGTTGTTGATGTGATAAGGTAAAGGGTTGACCACTTTATAGCCAGTTTTAAATACAGTACTAGAGGCGGCTCTTTCAGCACTGGTGAGGTGTGCGTCAATTACAATAGTATCAATTCCTGAACTATCAATTTCTTTCTCAATACCCTTGCTGAATTCAAAATAATCAATGATTTCTGGAACCGGATATGAGCCTCCATTTGGAAAATAAGACAAGAATTCTTTGGCAATATCTTTTCTGTCAATATATGAAATCGTAAAGGTGTCCAGTTTTGAGGTAGTGTCAAAATTATCAAACATTTTGTTGTCTTGTTTGGTCAATAGGGCCAGTGAAACATTTAAATAAGGTTTGGACAATTCAATTTGTTCTGCCAACTGGCTGGATAGAAAAATATCTGATATCATGATGTCAAAATGATCTTTGTTCATGGACGCAATTAGCTGGCCGGGTTTAACCAGGACAAATTCTATACTCACATTAAGATCATCTGCCAGTTGATGTGCAAGATCAATACCAAATCCAACCAAAACGCTATCCTGGTTCCTAAAAACAAAAGGGGCTGAATGTTCGTAAAACCCTATTCTGATCTTAGCTCGTCGCTTAATTCGGCTCAAAGAGTTTTCTCCTCTCCATTTCGGATTTGGGTTTGGTTTTGATTTTTCCAAAACCACGAAATCTTGCTCAACGCTGATTATCTTGAACTGATTTACGATCTCAAGATTACTGGGTATTCCTTTCATACTCGCGGTCAAAATATACCTTAAGGCAACAACTGACAGTACGGTTGTTATTGAAATGACCAATAGCGCCTTGGTAAATATCTTTTTTTTAAACTTCAAAAAGCCACCGCTGGCAGAAATGGTTAATAAGGTCAGGGCGATAAGGTGAAAAGCACCTAAAACAACCCTTATACGATCAGTAATAACTGTAGAAACCACAAAAAGTTGAAAGGTTTCCTTGGGGATTTTTAAAACGTCAAGACTAAATGGTAATCCGGTAATGGGAGCCACAAAACTGCTTAAAAAAGTTGAACTTAGAAAAATAGGGTAGTCTATTGCTGTAAGGGCCTTTCCAGTGAACCAGGCTGCAAATGGAACGAATATAAAAATCATAAAGGTTCCGAGATTGGGAAAAGGATAGGCTAAAGGCATGATGATATCAACACGATCCTGGGCTTCTTTAGAAGTATTCTCATCAGAACGGATGATATCTTTGATATTTTCTATCAATTGAGGATATACCACAATGATTTTACCCGTTGCAAATATGGTGATCAATGTTGAACGCGTAATCTTAAAAATTGTTTTTGACGAATAGGGAGTAAAAATTGAAATGATATAAGGAAGTATTATAAAAGTGAAGAGTATCACAGCGAGTAAATATACCAAAAGATAGCCCTGTAGTCGACTTAGATCAGACCAGCTCAAAGTACTCACCACACCAGCACCAATACTAAAAACACCAATGGGTGTGATTTTTACAATCATTTTATTCACTTGATTGAGTCCCTCTGTAAGTACGTCCAAAGGCTTTAAAAGGGCTTCTTTATTTGGTAATTTCATCACGCCCAAACCGATAAAAATGCTAAAAATAACGACGGCAGGAACAACATTATCACTCATTGACTCAAAGGGATTTGCCGGGATATACAGCTTTACAAAATCAAAAGGAGCCGATGGTAGAACAAAATCAGAACTGTAAAAATTACCGCTTTCACGTGAAGGGAAGCTCATGGGTAAAATGACAAGATATATGAGTCCAATAATCAATAAAAGAGCCAGAAAAATGAGTCCATAATGAATAATTTTTTTTCCTGTATCCATTGAAAGTCTACCAATGTTTACGATAAGAGAGAACATGATATAAGGAAGCACCGTCATTTGTAATAGGCCAATAAAAATATCACCCACAACACCCAGCCAGGCCACATCTTCACCAAAAAACAAGCCCGTGGCAATTCCGCCGAGTAAACCAAGAAGAACTTGACTGGAAAGTGATAATTTTTTCATTGAATTCGATTTTGATACAAGGGATCAGTTATTGTACAGCTTCGGATAAAAGTAGGAATTATTTATGAACTATCCAGTGTTCCTTCTATCTGTGTACATTTTTATCATCCAATTTTTTTTGGAAGATGAGAGAAGATATTTTGGATTTACAAAACATAAAAATCGAATTGATAAAACTATCTTTGCAGGATGTTAGAAAATAAGAATCAAGCAAAAACATCCTTGTCGGAACTTGGAGAGTTTAAATTAATAGATCACCTTACAAAGCATGCTGTAAAACATCATAAAGACACAGTTAAAGGTGTAGGAGATGATTGCGCGGTTATTGAAGATACGGGCCTTCAAACCCTTGTTACTACTGATTTTTTAATCGAAGGGGTTCACTTTGACCTCAGTTATGTCCCATTAAAGCATCTGGGCTATAAGGCTGTTATGGTGAACCTTTCCGATATCTATGCGATGAATGGAAGGGCTAAACAAATTACTGTTTCTATTGCCGTTTCCAACAGGTTCCCTTTAGAGGCACTTGAGGAATTATATGAAGGAATTCATTTGGCCTGTAACAGTTATAAGATTGATTTGATAGGAGGCGACACGACCTCTTCTACCAAGGGCTTATTGATAAGTATTACAGCTATTGGTGAGGTAAGTAAAGATCAGTGTGTATATAGAAATGGTGCAAAAGCCAATGACCTTCTAGTGGTATCAGGCGACCTGGGTGCTGCTTATTTAGGTTTACAGGTTTTAGAAAGAGAAAAACAAGTGTTTCAGGTTAATCCAAATGCAGAGCACGAATTAGATGCTTACACTTATTTGGTAGAGCGTCAGTTAAAACCTGAGGCCAGGAAAGATGTAGTCAAACTATTGAGTGACCTGGAGGTGAAACCAACATCTATGATTGATATATCCGATGGGCTCTCATCAGAAGTTTTACACCTTTGCAAGCAATCTAAAACCGGATGTCAAATTTATGAAGACAAAATACCTCTTGATCAACAAGTGATTTCAACTTGTGAGGAGTTTAATATGGACAGCACTACTATTGCTTTAAGCGGAGGTGAGGATTACGAACTCTTATTTACAGTGAAACAGGAAGACTTTCCAAAGATCAAAGCCAACCCTAATTTCAGTATCATTGGTCATATGACTGAAGATACAGGAATTGTTGAATTGGTTACCCGTGGAGGGCAAAAAGTTACGGTCACCGCTCAAGGATGGAATGCTCTTGGGGATGATTAATTTACTCCTTTGGTTCACTTTTTTTAGTGGTTCCATCATATTTACTGGTTGATCGAACAGGACTGGTCACACTGAGCGTTGAATTACCGTTTCTATTGATCGTTAGGTAAAATTGAAAATGATCATTTTTCCCTTTTGTGTCAAACTTGACTGTAAGTTTGCGTTTTTTTTCATTGACCTCGACGGAATAATTATCCATAGGGCCATTAAAAACAACACCTTGTTGATTACTTATTGCTGTACTTCCAGACTGAAGGAACCCGAAGTATGATAAATAAACATCGACACTATCCTTATTGACTTTCAATAAATTTGGTCTGGTCAGTAAATTCACCCGTGCACCTTGACTTGAAGTGGTCCAATCAGCTTTGAATTCATAAATCCTGTTGTCAATCACAGCCTTCATATTTTTAAATTCTTCAGCTTCTTGGATGGCCTTTTGTTCCTTCTTTTCTTCTTTTGTTTGTCCAAGTAAAGGGGAAATAATAAGATTGCTTAAAAGCAAAAACAGCATAATATTTTTCATCTTTATCAGTTTTAAACATTAGAATTCTTCAGTGACTTATAAAGTTAGGCATATTTTGAAAAAGTAATTAGTCTTCCGTCAATTTTAACATCATTGAATTGAAAATGATTCTTAATCCAAATCAATGTTTCAGCCTGATAAATAAAAACGTGTGAGGGGTCATTTTTATAGTACCACTTGTCAAATAGAATTTTATTATCATAGAGATGAGTCTTGCAAATAAGTTTTCCATTGGCTAATAATAATTCATAAAGTAGTTTGAACTCGAAGGATGGGTCGTAAAAATGTTCCATTACTTCACAGCATACAATAAAGTCATATTTCTTTTTCAAAACTGAGGCTTCATTAAAAAATACCGCGTCATAAACTGTCATTTCATAATGTTCCCTTGTCAGAAGTTCTGACAATACGGGGGTGTGACCGCATCCATAATCCAGTCCCGTATTTCCTTTTGGAAAATAATTTTTCACCTCTTTGATTATGGGGCTGACAAATTTATAATAACCACTGTCATTGATATCACTTTTGTGATGGAGATATCGTTCTCTTTCGGCATTGAGGTTAAGAAGTTGTTCGCGATCTCTGAAAATGCCCTTACAATTAGGACACTCATGGAAGGTGTGTTTATCATCCTGAAAAAATAGATTTCCGTGTTTGTCACAAAGCGGGCAGTTAGTAATCATCTGAGGTTTTAAATGGCATCAGTTAAGAACATGTATTTATTCAAGTATTGAAGCTGCAAATTTTTCTAAAGTTCTAATTAGGCTCAGTTTGTTTTCAACATGGCTCATATGGCCATCATCAAAAACCACTTTTTTTACTTTTCCCAAGTTAGATTGCGTCAAAAGACTTTTATAATCCAAAGCAGGATCCTTTTTGCTAATGATCATAAGGATAGGAAATTTAGAAGTTTCCAACAATTTGGTTCGGTCATTTCTAATCTTCATTCCTTCTAAAGCCCCGATGATTCCCTGTGGGTCCATTTTTAACGCAACATCAGTAATTTGAATAATTTCGTTTGAGAAAATGGATCTGTTATCTTCCGAGAATAAATTTGGAATGGCCAATCTGATAAAAGTTTTGTGATATTGTTTTACGGCCCTGATACCCCTGTCTCTGTTTGTTTGTTTTTCTTTATCATCTGCCAAGGCAGTTGAATTCATCAAACAAAGCGCGCTTGTTTGTTGGGGATACATTTCGGCGAAAGCCAGTGCTATATACCCTCCCATACTGTGACCAACTAGGGCGTAACGAGTTAAACTCAAACTGTCAAGCAAGAATTTAACCATGTTTGCCTGGTCCTCCATGCTGTGTATATAACCCAGATTTTCTGTTTTTCCATGGCCGAATAAATCTATACAAATAACCCGATGGGTTTTTTTGAGTACCTCAACCACACTATCCCACATAGAAAGGTCCTCTAAAAATCCGTGTAATAATACAATACAATTGCCGGTTCCCTGATCTGAATAATGGACGTTAAGGTTTTTATATAAAAAGCTGGGCATGATTGAAAATTGGTTAGGCTAATTTACAGTATATTTATCGAAACGATTAAAAAATGAATAAAACCAAGGAGGCATTTATACTTGGGTTTGCCATATTTGCTGCTTTTTTTGGTGCTGGCAATTTGATTCTCCCTCCTATGCTGGGATTTAAAAGTGGAGCAGACTGGTGGCTTGTTGCCTTAGGTTTTTTGAGCTCTGCCATGGTCATTCCATTATTTGCCTTATTGGCACATGCCAGATTACAGGGAACAATGATGGATTTTGGTAAAAAGGTCTCTTATAGGTTTAGCCTTGTATTTAGCATTTGTGTGTATATTATTGCTGTGGTATTGGCCTGTCCCAGAACAGCTGCCGTAACGCACGAAATGGCAATCCAGCCTTATCTCAATACAAACTCTTTGTTAACAAGTAGTATTTACTTTTCACTGGTTTTTCTTTTTGCAATCAACAGGGGAAAAGTTATGGATATACTTGGTAAATACTTGACACCAATTATAGGCATCATTCTCCTGGCGATCATTATTATGGGTGCT
>JAUXCI010000005.1 GCA_030618945.1 Flavobacteriaceae bacterium | reverse complement strand
AATCAGATCTCTTTAATTCATATCCTTTTTGATACTGAAATTTATTAAACATATATTACCTTATTAGTTACTATTTGTAATTTATAATGTAATTTTAATTGTCATATGTAACTTATATTCAATTATAAATTACATTAATTTTCATAATGAAATGAATCAGTTAACGAAATCAAATTCATATTTTTCATTTTAGGAAAAATTGATCAACTTAGCTAAGTTTATATAAAGCATTCATGCAATGAAAGAACTGATTGAGAAAATAAAAGATTTGGCTAGGATTTCAGAAGCATTGGAACCTGACAAAGAAAGCAGAAATAATTATATAAAACAGGTTATGTCATTTGCTAATGAATTTATGGATTCTATGGATCATGAGCCTACTTATTATCCTAATTACGAAAAGTCGGATAAACTAAAGATCCGTAAGGAAAGGAGAAGCCTTAAAGATATCATTGACATCTATGATACACAAATAGCTAAAAAGGGTATAAATGCGGCTTCAGGGGGCCATTTGGGCTATATTCCGGGCGGAGGATTATTTACATCCTCATTGGCCGATTTAATGGTCGATGTGACCAATGAATATGCCGGGATGTTTTTTGCCTCCCCGGGTGCTGTGAGTATGGAGAATGAATTGATCGACTGGATGAAAAGCATATTTTCCTATCCCGATTCGGCCATTGGTAATCTAACGTCAGGAGGATCTATCGCCAACCTCATAGCGCTAACTTCTGCCAGAGATAAATATAAGATCAAAGGTGCTAAAATAGAGAAGAGTGTAATTTATTTAAGTCCGCAAACACATCACTGCATTCACAAAGCCTTGAGAATAATTGGTCTGGAAGACATCATTATCAGGCAACTCAAACTTGACGAAAATTGGAAAATTGAAGCGGCAGATCTGCATAATCAAATAAAGAGCGATCAGAAAAAGGGCTTGAACCCATTTATGGCTATCGCATCTGCCGGCACAACGGATACCGGAGCGGTTGATCCGCTAAACGAGATCGGAGAGATTGCTAAACTATCAAATTTGTGGTTTCATATTGATGCAGCATATGGAGGTTTCTTTATCCTAAGCGAATCAAAAAAAGCACTTTTCAAGGGTATAGAATTATCCGACTCTATTGTTATCGATCCGCATAAGGGCCTCTTTCTGCCCTATGGTATTGGGGCCGTTCTGATAAAAGATAAAGAAGCCGTTTACCATACCCATCATATGACAGCGAGCTATATGCAAGACGCACTACATAATGATGCTCCTATTAATCCGGCTGATGTTTCACCTGAACTCACAAAACATTTCAGAGGGATGAGAATGTGGCTACCACTACAACTACACGGTATACCTCCTTTTATAGCCTGTCTTGAAGAAAAAATTCAATTGACTGCCTATATGAGAATTCAACTTTCTGAAATGGGATTTTCACTTGGGCCTGAGCCTGATCTTTCCGTATCCTATTTCTGGTATGACCTTACAGCTATTAATACTGATGAATTTAACAAGAAGCTATTGGAATTCATGCATAGTGACGGAAGCTCATTTTTTAGTTCCACCCTGCTCAATGGACAATTTGTAATAAGACTTGCCATACTCTCTTTCAGAACAAAGCTAAACTCAGTAAACAAGGCATTGTCTATGATCTCTGAATGTCTTATAAAAACCAAAAAACATTTTGTTAAAAACGATAACAAATAACTAAAGCTGTGCCAAAATTTTAAATCGAACTCAGATTGGCGAGTAAACCTTAGAACAGGGGCCAAAAAAAAGTTAAATTTGACCTGTCTAATGATCTCTTGATATTTATATTTTTCATGAAAGATTTTAAGTGCATACTACTCATTTTTATATTATTACAATCTTTTTCAGAAATTTATGCACAACAAACCTATGAAGTCAGAACCCTGGTAAAACCCATTGAGGTTGACGGTTTTCTGGAAGAGCAATGGTTTGCGACAGATTCTATTAGTGAGTTAATCCAATTAGAGCCCGATAAAGGAGATAAGTCCACAAGAAAAACTGTAATTAGAATGGCGCAATTCGAAGGAAATTTTTTCTTTTCCTTCAAGTGCTATATAAATCCTGGAGAAAAAATATCCGCTAGAATTCAACAAAGAGATCAGTTGGATGACAGTGAGGATATTGTTGCTGTTATGCTTGATACTTATAATGATAAGCGAACCTCGCAACTTTTTCTAGTAAATCCGATCGGTACACTAACTGATTCAAAAGTTACCGATGACGGTAAGGAAATTGACCGTTTATGGGATACCGAATGGGATGCAAAAACATCGGTAACAGACAACTACTGGATTGTTGAAATCATTATCCCTTTTAAAAGTATACAACATGCCCCAAATTTATCGCTATGGGGAGCAAATTTCGGCAGGGTAATTCGCTTGAATCAGGAAACCGCCTGGTGGGCCCCCGTAAGTGAAAATTTTAGAGTTTCCCAAGGCGGAACGATCACGGGAATTCAGCTTGACAATGAAGAAAAACATAAATTAACCATATTCCCGTATGCAACTGCCAGATTTTCTAATAGCTATCTTAACGGAGGTGAAGACGAATATAAAGCTGATGCCGGACTTGATATCAAATATCAGTATCGGTCCAATATTGTAACAAATCTTACCGTTAATCCGGATTTTGCAACTGTTGAAGGAGATAAAGAGCAGATCAATCTAAGCCCCTGGGAACTTCGGTTTCCGGAAAAAAGACTTTTCTTTCAGGATGGAAATGAAATGTTTGGAACCCGGATCGCCACCTTTTATTCAAGGAGAATTGGCGATATGAAATATGGAGGAAAAGCCATTGGTAAAACAGGAAAATATCAGTTTAATGCATTGTTTGCAAAGACCAAAGAGAATGAAATAATCGGTGACCCTGAATCCTGGTTTAATGCTTTTAGGGTGAAAAGAGATTTTCTAAAGTCATCAACGCTTGGGATTACCTATGCTGATAAAATAACCGATACAAGTTATGTGCGGTCATTTAGTGCTGATTATGTATTAAATTTGGGGGAAACCTGGAAACTTACTGGGCAGTTCGTAACAAGTGCCCCGGGAGATTTTAAATCACATTCTGCCTGGTTTGTAAGATTTGCAAAAGAAAACAATATCTATCATTACCATCTTCGCTATACCAGTATCGGAAGTAATTTTCAAGAAAATGTGAATCAAACAGGTTTTATTCGCGATGATGACCGCCATGAACTCGATAGCGATATTTCCTATAAATTCTGGTTTAATAAACAAATAACCTATTTAAACCTTGCTGCCTACAATAATATTTTTTGGAGTCAGGAAGGCGAACTTCGAAGCTGGTACCTCACCTATAAGGCCAGAATATATTTGAAAAATAGATTCAGTTTTGATGCCTCATACAATAATGAATACAAATTGTTGGATAAAGATTATTACAACCATTATTACCGTACTGAAATTGGTTATAATACCGATGAATCTGTTTTTATTAATGCAGGATTTAGAACCGGAAAGAATTTTGACAGAGATTTCAATCTTTGGCAAATAAATACAAAATTTCAATTATTCAAAAAGCTCACTATAACCTATGAATTTAATCATTTGCAATATCAGCCTGACCCCACATCGCAAAGCACTACAATAAATGTATTGGGAGCTGATTATTATTTTAATAAAAATTTATGGCTAAGGGTATTTACACAAATGAATTCTGTAGACAACAAATTCTATTTTTATGGATTAGTTGGCTGGAGATTTAAACCACCTTTTGGTGCGGCTTACCTTATCGTAAACTCGGATGAATTTGATGATGTTTTAACCCGGGAGCATTTGCAAACAAAGATTATCTTTTTAAAGCTGACCTACCCAATATCAATTTTATAATCTATGCCCCAATTATTTGATTCAATTTATCATTTTCTGTATTTCATCATAGATCTTTATTCCAACTTCATTACCGTATAAATCTGCTTCAAAATCAATATTAGATATATTAAAATCATCAAAAGCCGAAATCATTTTCTGAGCATTATGTCCAGTAATTTTGGCATAACCATGAACTGATAATTCCACCCATTCAGTCTCTTCCCGCACAATAATACATGGTTTCTTATTGAAGAAAGCCTCTTTTTGAAGTCCGCCACTATCAGTGATCACCATAGAGCAATGTTTTAAAAGCTCCAGCATATCAAAATACCCAAGCGGATCAAGAACTATACCTTCAAAGCTTAAATTGTACCTCTCCATAGCTGCTCTGGTTCTTGGATGAAGCGGCAGCAGCACTTTTGAATCCTTAGAAATTTGATTCAGGGCTTTCACAATAGATTCCAGTTTTTCCGGATCATCAGTATTCTCCTGTCGATGTATTGTCGCTAAAACAAACTCATTGTCATTTAGCCCGAGTTCATTTATAATATCTGATCTGGAAGCAGACATTTTACTATAGTATGATACCGAATCCTTCATGATATCACCGCACCGAATCACCTTAGACTTGAAGGATGCAAAACCTTCCGCCTTCAAATTGGCTACAGATACACTCGTCGGGCATAGCAACAGGTCCGAAATCCTGTCAGTTAGTATTCGGTTCACTTCCTCAGGCATTTTCATATTAAAAGATCTCAGACCTGCCTCAACATGAGTTACCATAATACCTAGTTTTTTTGCCGCCAGTGCCCCTGCCAGCGTAGAATTAGTGTCTCCATAAACTACTACCATTGAAGGTTTTTCTTTTATCAGAACCGCTTCTATTTTTTCAAGCATCTGTCCTGTCATCGCACCATGCGACAATCCATTGATACCGAGATTATATTTCGGATGTGGAATCTCCATTTCATCAAAAAAGACCTGACTCATATTCTGGTCAAAATGCTGACCAGTATGCACGATAATCTCCTCAATTTCATTTTTCTCCTTAATGATCCTGCTAAGAACAGCTGCTTTAACGAATTGTGGGCGAGCGCCTAAGATGCTTATGATTTTTTTCATTATTATTTTATTCAGGCTTCAATCCAAATTAAACTTAAAAATATGAATTATATTTTTTTGAGCAATTTAGCCAAACTTCCTGTTAAGTTTCTCCTTTGGTATTGTTCTATATTTTGTGATTTTACTGTGAGTTTCCCCATCTTAAAATCCTTATAATAATGCCTGATCACATTTTTTAGCGAATCAATATCGTCAAAATCAACCATTTTTCCTGACTTGGTTTCTTCCAGGATTTCAGCTAGATCACCGTCCACCGGCCCGATGGCAAGTATAGGGCGTTTACTTTGCAAATATTCAAAAACTTTCCCTGTTACAACTGATTTCGCAAAAGGCACTCTATTGACAGTCAATAAAAGTAATTGAGAGGCTTGCTGATGTTTTAATACCTCATGATGTCCTACATAACCCATAAAAATAACCTTGTCATTTAAATTGTATTTGTCAATACTTTTATAAATTTCATCAGCACATTTCCCTATTAATTTCACTTGAAGATCTCTGGAAAATTCATCAGATTCTTCTACCAATTCTTGTAAGGCCTGCCAAAGAACAAGCGGATTCCTATCAGCGTTCATCAAGCCAATATGAGAGATACTAAACCTTTTATCCAATTCTATTTCGTCTTCCTGTTTAAAATCGTCATAGCCGTTACTTATTACGTGAACTTCCTTGTTTCTGTCGCTAAATTCCTCTTTCATTGATTTGCCAACCACAACAACCGCATCAGCGCTCTCAAGAACCATAGATTCAAACTTCTCGTGCTTTTTTCGTGATTTCTTTGTCAAAGGCAGACGGTGGAAATAATCTATATTCGTCCAGGGATCCCGAAAATCTGCCACCCATTTTATGCCAAACTTTTTCTTAAGCACATGACCAATCAAGTGCATACTATGTGGTGGGCCCGTAGTGATTATAGCGTCTATGTTATGTTTATCCAAATAGGCTGAAAGTAGTTTTACGGAAGGTTTGATCCAAAATTTTCTAGCGTCCGGTATAAAATAATTAGCACGAACATAATGCAAGAATTTTTCAACTAATGAAGGGTTCGAATTCAAAAACCCAGAGCTGCTATCTTTTTTTGATTTACCAAAACTTGACAATAAATTATTAGGCTCCCAAATTTCGCCCTTTAATACTTCCAGGCCTTTAGGTATTTCGCTCAATAAACTTTCGTCACAAATTGCATAACTCGGATCTTTGGCTGTGTATACAAGGGGATCAATCTCAAAGTCAGGCAAATACTTTACGAATTTAAGCCATCTCTGAACGCCGCTGCCACCTGCTGGAGGCCAATAATATGTAATCAATAAGACCTTCAATTTTTTTCAAATGCTTTATACAAGTTACACAAATTCGCCGAAACTTTTTCCCAGCAAAATTCTTCTTCAATAAACCGCTTGCCATTGGCTCCCAATTCTTCCCTTAAGCTTAAGTCTTGATATAATTCCATGACCTTAGCTGCAAAATCTGTCGGGTCTTTTTCTTTGTGAACCTTTCCTCCTTTTATCTTTTCAACCAAACGCTTTTGGGCTATAGCGTCGCTAACCAAAACCGGCTTTGAAAAACTCATGTATTGAAAAATTTTATTGGCATAGGCCACGTCGTGTTGTATACTTCTGTTCAACGGTGATACACAAATATTACTCGCCAGAATATAAGACGGGAATTTATTAATGTTTTGCCAACCTTCAAAATCGACATCCTCCTCAATTCCCAACTCCTTTACTCGTTTCATTAAGAGTCCATCCATAGAATTTGACCCTACAATTACAAACTTAAGCTGTTTAATTTGTTCTTTTAACAAGGGAATGGCCTCAATTACAGTCAACAAGCCTCTTCTTATTCCCGTATCTCCCAAATACAAGAGGACAAATTTTTCCTCATACCTATCAATTATCTCTTGATCTAGTTTATAATCCTCATAAAAGGATTTACTAACAGTATTGGGCACAAGTTGGATTTTATTGTCATCCAAACTCACCCGAGACTTGACCTCTTCGATAAACTCATTTGAAACCGTTATGACGCTATCGGCCTTTGCTATAAATTCTTCTTCTTTCCTTTTCCATTTTAAAGGTGAAATCAACTGCTTGCCTGGAAATTTTTGTAAATGAGGATATTCTTTCATGACTTCAGGAAAATTGTCGTGTAAATCAAGGACAGTTTTCAAATTAAAGTCCTTATTCACCTGAAATACAGCCCCTGCAATTCGAATATCATGTATATGAAGGCTCTCAATTTTGTTATGTAAAATAAATTTTCTGATCTTCTGACCCATTAAAAAGGAATAGAAAGGGAAAGTGTAGGCCAGGGCCGATAATTTATACTCAAGGTTCGTAGACTTGAAGCGCCTTATTTGTATTCCTTCTATTTTTTCTGATTCTTTTTTGTCACCGTAATGAAGACAGAATAAAAATACCTCATGACCATCCTTGATCAAAGCCTTTGCCTCATTCTCCACTCTGGGATCAGGAGGAAAAGTTTTATCTAAGATCATTCCAATTTTCATGATTCAGAATTCTATCTTTCCGCATAAACGGCATAAAAGCGAGGTGTAAATTTTCTCAGGATAGGCCTAAACCCTATTTTATTGATTGGGCTCGTCCATTTTTCAGATTTAAGAATTTTCCAACCTGACTTCTCAAGCAGCCAATCAAATTGCCAATCTTCAAATTCATGAAAATGTTGATCCCATTCATCCGTTTCATTCCTATAAGCTTTTGCAAACCATAATTTTAATGGAATTGTAGTAATTAGCTTATTTGTCTTGATAGCATTTAACACGTTAAAGGGTGCGACCAAATGTTCAAAGACCTCAAAAGAAGTAACCGCATCTACCTCATAATTCTGTACTACCTTATAGTCAAGATCAAGGTCTTCACCATGCGTGTTATACACGGTGTACCCTAAGGTTTCAAGAATTTCACTAAATTCATTTCGCACCCCAAGATCCAGTATTCTGGCTGGAGCGGGAAGAACCGATTGTAAAAAATCAATCGTATGGTTATATCTTTTCTTTGGAGTTACCCTTGTCATTTTTTTTTCTATCTCTAACATACCAACCCAATGGTATTAATATGAATAATGCATAAGAAACTATGGTTATTTTGTTTCCGGTTTCGATCACTTTTGGTTCAAACTTAAACAAGATACTGTGCTCCCCTTTTGGGATCATCATAGCCCTCAATACATAATTAGCCCGTATATGGGTAACAAGTTGCCCGTCAATATATGCATTCCAGCCATTCTTGTAATACATTTCGGAGAAAACAGCCAACTGATCTTTAGTAGTTTTAGCCTTATATTCCAGCTCATTAGCTTTATATGAAACAAGTTCAATAAGTGCCGTACTATCTTTACCAGGTCTCAAGCTAAGCAAATCCTTTTCAAACTCCCGGTTAACAACTGCCATTTTTCTAGTATCCAGACTATCTAGCCCTTTAATTTCTTCATCAGCGGTATCTACGAACTTCACTTCTTCAATAAACCAAGCGTTGCCGTTGGTATCTTCATTGATCTGAATATTTTCTCGGTTATCATCTCCTGGGAAAATAAAATACTTTGTATTGAGCATATTCAACACTTCCATATTGTTCCTAGAAATCTGAAAATCAAATAATTCCTGATACCTTCCTGGTTTTGCGGCGTGATATCCGCCTATTGAATTGTGGTAAAAAGAAGTACTTCCATCGTTCATCGGGTTTACCATAAAATTCATCACGCGGTAATGACCTTTATCTTTTATTATCTCCGCCTGCCCGGAACTAAGTTCAAAAGGCTTTTCTATCCTGGATTTAGTGATAAAATCATCATTATTTACATAGCGTTTGCCTACCATAACCAAATCTATTAATACAAGAATCAATAAAGAGACCACAACAATATTCTTATTGATCTTTTCTTTGAGAAACAACCAGAACACACAGGCTGTGGTTACTACTAAGATCAAGGATCTCAAACTGTCCTGAAAAAATATGGTTCTTCGATCTTCAACCAAAACTCCAGCCAGTCCTTTTAGCATATTATCAAAACCTGGATCTCTATAGCTTTCAAAGGCAAACAAATTGGCTCCAATGGCGGTAAAAAACAAGGCCAGACCACCTACACTAATGCAAGCCCATTTAAAGGCTTTTAATTTCTCTTCTTTAGAATACTTGTCTTTAAAGATGTTATTTACGGCTAAAATTCCAAGTAATGGTACCGTGATTTCAGCGATCACCTGAATAGATGAAACTGCCCTGAATTTATTGTATAAAGGCACATAATCAATGAAAAAATTGGTGATCAAATCAAAATTCTTCCCCCAGCTCATTACAATTGAAAAAACAGTAGCCGCCAGCAACCATTTCTTTAAAGGCCCCTTGATCAAAAAAGCGCCTAGTACAAATAAAAAGATCATTATAGCTCCGATATATGGCGGGGCTGCAACAATTGGCTGGTCTCCCCAATACATGGGTGCATTTTCAGCAAAATCCAAGGCCTGTTTTCTTCCGGCTTTGTCTTTTAAAAATCTGTAGGTATAGCTGTCCTTACCCAGTTTCTCATTATTCGACCCACCCATAAACCTGGGAATGAATAAATCAAAAGTTTCCATTAAACCAAAACTGTATTCAGTAATATAAGCCTTTGATAATCCTGAGGTCAATTCCTTGGGGCTACCATCAGGGCTTATGGTAAGTTCACTCTGACTACGCGTACTTTGAGCCGCGTATTCTTTGGTCGCCATTAAACTTGTCGCATTGACCCCAATGGCTAAGACTACAGCTACAATTAGCATAGCTATTTTCTTAGCAAATGACAGTAATTCTTTTTCTTCTATGGCTTGTATTAAATAAACTATCCCGAAAATCAGGATTAAAAACAGAAGATAATAAGTCATTTGTGGATGACTTGCATTTATTTCCAAGGCCATTGCAACCGAAGTAAGGATAAAACCCTTTAAGTATTTTTTTTGAAAAACCAACATCAATCCTGCAAGAACAAGTGGCATATAAGCAATGGCATGTGCCTTGGCATTGTGACCGACTCCTAATATAATGATGAGGTAGGTTGAAAAACCAAAACCCAGGGCCCCCACCATGGCGAGTTTCCATTCTATTTTTAAAACGCTGAGCAACACAAAAAATCCAATAAAATACAGAAATAGATAATCTGCCGGCCGAGGTAAAAACCTTAGAAGTCCGTCAAGTTTTTTAATATAATCATTAGGGTAATAGGTACTCAATTGGTAGGTTGGCATCCCTCCAAAAGCTCTGTCTGTCCAATAAGGTTCTTCATGATATTGGTCTCTAAACTCCTTTACTTCTTTTGACATACCCCTAAATTGGGCGATATCACTTTGAAAAAGTTGTTTTCCTTCAAGAACCGGTGAAAAATATGCCAATGAAATGATAATAAAACCGAGCAATACAATTAGGTACGGCAGTAATTTTTTTATTCTCATGTGTAAAACTATGAATTTAAATGCATAAGCATGTTAGAATTGCTATTCATCAACCTCTTCGTAATCCACATATTCACCCACATCTTTATTGCTCTCTTTGCTTTGAATTGGTTTTTTCTCGATAATGGTTTCACCTTCTTTAACGTTGGTTTGCGGCTCTTGAAATCCTTGCTGCTCTCGTACCTTTTTTTCAAAATTTTTGACCGCTTTTTGTAAAATGACCGGGAGAAAGACCCTTGCAAACCACTTCACTACATAATACCCCAAAATAATGATGAAAATCCACATTAAACCTGGAATTGAAGCCTCCTGCATATTTATAAAATTTAATTTTCAAAAATAACAATTTAAGAGCAACTTCTGCGTTCATATATTGAAAAACTTATTTTTGATCATAATTTCAAGTTGAACATGAAACCCTTATTCACAGCCCTGCTTCTCTTGCTGGTAGCTCCATTGAGCTATGGGCAATATACAGAAGTTATTAATTCCCGTAGACCCGGATTCTCTGACAGTCCCTATAGTGTAGGTACCAAGGTATATCAGGTAGAAGGCGGACTTTTTTATAAAAACGTAAGCGGCTTTCAATACTGGAACGATGCATTACAAGAAACCATAGACTATAGCTCAAGTAGTTTCGGAACTGACATTACTTTTAGAACGGGTCAGTTTTTCGAGCGACTCGAATTCGATCTGGACATGGCGATCGTGAGTGAAAACCGTGATTATACAAGACCTTTTGTTGGTAGTGAATCTGCTTTTGGATTTAGCAAGCTGACCATAGGCGCTAAATATCTGCTCTACAAACCGGAATACGCTGACAAATCAAAAGAGATACGAAGCTGGAAGGCCAGACATAGTTTTGATAAAAAAAGATTGATCCCGGCCGTTGGTGTTTATGCGGGTTTTAACACCAATTTACTGACCGATATGCACAAAAACCCAGACGGGGTTAGTCCCAGGTTTGCGCTTTTTACGCAAAATGATCTCTCCAACAGACTAATCCTTCTCATGAACCTTATTGGTGATAAATTATTTACTTCGGAAGCGGAAACTTCCTATATCATTACGCTAACCTATTCCCTAACTGAAGATTGGTCAATATTCGGGGAAAACCAAGGTTTCTTTAGAAAAAACGTACCCAATGACTTCCAATTTGGCGCGGGTGGTGCCTATCTGATCAACCCAGATATGCAGGCTGACTTATCTGCTAGAATAATTTTTGACGAAAGGGGCGAAAACTCTTATATCATAGGAGGTGGTTTGTCATGGAGGCTTGACAAACATCAGGATAAAATGATTATGCCTGAAACAAATAATGATGATTCAAACATGACAGAACAAAAGAAAGGGTTCTGGAATACCATCACTTTTGGGCTTTTTGCTGGCAATAAATCTTCAAATAATGGTCAAATGCGCAATGTTAAATCGTCCAAAGCAAAAACAAGAAGCCTTGAACCTCCTGTTAATAAGAAAGCTCAAAAAGCCAGAAAGAAGCAAAACAAGCGTTTAGTTCAAGAACAAAAGAAAAAAGAAAAAGCTCAAAAAAAATACGATAAGAAATAAGAAAACAATTAATTTTGTCGAATGATTCATATCAGAGAGATTTCGACAAAAGGTGAGCTCAAAAAATTCGTAAAATTCCCGTTTTCACTTTACAAGAATAATAAGTATTGGGTGCCTCCAATTATCAGCGAAGAAGTTGATAGTTTTGATAAGGCCAAAAATCCAGTTTTTGAACATGCGGAAGCCAGGTTCTTTTTGGCATTTAAAAATGAGCAAATTGTTGGAAGAGTAGCCGCTATCATCAACAGGGTCGAGATCGAAGAGCAAAAGATCAGTAAAATGCGCTTTGGATGGATCGATTTTATTGATGACCTCGAGGTGACCAAAGCCTTATTGGACAAAGTTTATGAAATTGGTAAAGAAAATAAACTAGAATTTATTGAAGGCCCTCTAGGGTTTTCCAATCTTGACAAGGTAGGTGTATTAACTGAAGGCTATGATTCATTAAGCACCATGATCACTTGGTACAATCATCCTTACTATGTGTCTCATTTTGAACAATTAGGTCTGGTTCCATGTCAACAATTTGTTGAGACCTACTTTTATTTAAAAGATGTAGATATTGAAAAGTATGAACGATACGCTGATATTGTTTCGAAACGGTATGGCTTAAGGGCCATTAATTTTAAATCTGCAAAAGAAGTGTTGCCTTATGTCGATGAAATGTTTGCACTGTTTAACACTTCATATGAGAAGTTATCTACCTTTGTACCCATTAGTTCAAGACAAATTGAGTACTACAAAAAAAAGTTTATCAGTTTTATCAATCCGGAATACATAAAATTCATTGTTGATACAGACGACAAATTGGTTACATTTTCTATTACCATGCCTTCATTTGCTAAAGCGCTTCAAAAAGCGAATGGCAAATTGTTTCCTACGGGTTTTATTCACTTGCTTAATGCAAAAAAAAATGCTAAAACTTCTGTTTTCTTTTTGATTGGCATTCTGCCTGAGTATCAGAGAAAAGGAGTTACTGCTATAGTTTTTGACGAATTTTTTAAGACCTATAAAAAGAAAGGTGTCGAAAAACTGATCATTACACCTGAGTTAGAAAACAACAAGGACATACAACTGATATGGAAAAACTTCAACCCAATTTATTATAAAAAAAGATGCACCATGAGGAAGTACATTGTTTAGGATTGACGACAATGATTCATGAAATACTGCCAGGAATTATTTACATTTGATCAGAACCTTTTATCCTATCATGCAACTTTTTTACAATCCGAACATAAGTACTGAAACCAAATCCTTTTCCTTCGACAAGGAAGAAAGCAGACATATTGTTCGTGTTTTGCGAAAAAATACTGGAGATGAACTGTTTTTAACAAATGGAAGGGAGCAATTGTTTTGGGCGACTATAGTACTGGCAAATGATAAAAAATGTGTTGCAGATATATCCAAATGGGAAACACGCCCTAAAACCTGGGATTATGAGCTCCACATAGCTATGGCGCCGACTAAAATGAATGACCGTTTTGAATGGTTTTTAGAAAAGGCAACAGAAATTGGCATTGACGAAATCACCCCTCTTTTTTGCGATCATTCTGAAAGAAAGCAGGTCAAAATGGAAAGAATGGAGAAAGTGGTTGTTGCTGCCATGAAACAGTCCCTAAAGTTTAAACTACCCAAAGTAAACGAACCCGTAAAATTCAAAGATTTTATCGTAAATAAAAACTGGGATCTGGGTTTAATCGCTCACTGCCAGGAAGATGATAAAAAACAGTTAAGAGACCTTATCAGAGAAAAGAAAAAAATTATGATATTGATAGGTCCGGAAGGGGACTTCTCTAAAAGGGAAATTGAAGAAGCCAAATCGCTTGGAATAAGCCCTATTAGCCTTGGAGAAAGCAGACTGCGAACAGAAACAGCTGGACTTATAGCTTGCAACAATATTGCAATTCTTAAAAATATTCCATGAGCTCAAAAACAGGCCTAAACCATCAAAATAATTTCAATATGGAAGTATTCCTACGGTTTAGTTTTTTATTTATGTTATTTATTTCAGTTTCATTTGTTAAGGCACAGGAGGTTGGTATTTTAAAATATGAAGGAGGGGGCGATTGGTATGCAAATACTACTGCCGTTCCTAACCTGATCCGATTCTGTAATGAAAATATCAATACAAAACTTTCCGAAAAACCAAAAAACGTAGAGACCCGCAGCAATGAAATCTATAACTATCCAATTGTTTTTATGACCGGGCACGGAAATGTATTCTTTTCGGATGAAGCTGCTGAGAATTTGAGAAACTATCTGATTTCAGGTGGTTTTTTACACATTTCCGATAATTACGGGCTCGATAAATTCATAAGAAAAGAAATGAAAAAAGTATTTCCCAACTTGGATTTTAGGGAAATTCCATATGATCATGCCATCTACCATCAAAGTTATAATTTTAGTATATTACCAAAAATTCATGAACACGATGCTAAAGTTCCTCAGGGATTTGGACTGTTTTTCGAGGGAAGGCTCCTGTGTTTTTATGATTATGAAAGCGATCTAAGTGACGGATGGGAAGATGAAATTGTTCATGATAACCCACCTGAAACCAGACTAATGGCACTTCAAATGGGATCCAACATAGTGGCTTATGCATTTAAAAATTAGTAATATTCTAATAAACTATATAGGGGATGATTCAAACCGTTGATGACATACACATAAATTTTAATGCTGATAATTTATGGTTCGTCAACCTCACCTTGTCTCTGGTTATGTTTGGTGTAGCTCTTGATATAAAAATTTCAGATTTCTCAAATCTTTTTAAATCACCCAAACCAGTAATTGTAGGAATTATTTCTCAGTTTCTGCTCATTCCCCTGGTCACTTTTTTAATGATTATATTTATAAACCCGTCTCCCAGTATTGCCTTGGGTATGATGATGGTTGCTGCCTGCCCTGGAGGCAATATCTCAAATTTTATGACTAAACTGGCAGGAGGCAATACGGCATTATCCGTTAGCCTGACAGCCTTTGCTTCATTAGCTGCCCTTATTATGACACCTCTCAACTTTGCTGTCTGGGGAAGTTTTTATGAGCCTACCGCCTCTATTTTAGAAACGGTTGAAGTATCTCCAATGGAAATTGCCAGATTTGTACTGTTGATCTTAGGAATACCACTTGTTTTAGGTATGGTCATCAACAATTATCATCCTAACATGGCGGGGAAAGCTTCTCGCTTTCTGAAACCAGTGTCCATTCTCATTTTTTTATCTTTTATAGCTGGCGCCTTTTATAATAATTTGGACATTTTTATGGAGCATATCCACTATGTGTTTATAATCGTGATTGCTCATAATAGCGTCTTGCTATTAGTTGGATTCTATTTTGCCAAACTCAATAAACTTGCCTATCTGGATCAAAAAACCTTAAGCATCGAAACCGGTATTCAAAACTCGGGTTTGGGCCTTCTTTTGGTCTTTAGTTTTTTCGATGGCTTAGGCGGGATGGCCCTTTTGGTAGCTTTTTGGGCAATATGGGATATTCTGTCGGGTCTGCTTATCGCTTTCTTCTGGTCAGATAATAAGAAAAAGAAAATGGCATGAAATTAATATGGTATCTTTTCGTAAAAATGTATGTGCGTCTGGGCTTTGCATTCTATTTCAAAAAGATTCGGGTGGTTGGTCTTGAGAATATACCAAAAAAGAAAGCCATTCTTTTTGTATCAAATCACCAAAATGCTTTGATAGATCCTCTACTCATCGCTACTTTATGCCCAAGGGAATTAAATTTTCTTACCCGGGCAGGTGTTTTTGGCAATTCATTAATTAAGGCCCTCTTGTCATCCGTAAATATGCTACCTATTTATAGGATGGGCGACGGTTTGACCAATCTTCACAAGAATGAAGAAATATTTCAAAAATGTTATAAAATATTAGATGAAAAAGGCACTATCCTTATTTTTCCAGAAGGAAATCACAATATCCAGAGAAGGGTTCGGGCCTTGAGTAAAGGTTTTACAAGGATCGTTTTTGGTGCCTTGGAAAGAAATCCTGAGCTCGAAATTATTGTTCTACCGATAGGTATAAATTACAGCAATGCAAAAAAATACGCCAGCAGCGTAAGTATTTACTTTGGTGAACCCATCTCAGTAAACGAGCTTAAGGAAGGAAAGGAAGTAAATGCAGCTTCAGCTGAGTTAAGAATTAAGGCTAGTGCTGCCATGAAAAAGTTGGTAACCCACATTGAAAATCAGGAAGATTATGATCAAATTATCAAATCATTTAAAGAGGAAGATTTTCTCTACCCTGAAAAAGTAAATAAAAAACTCAGGAACATGAAGGAATTTGTACCCCCTTCGGAAGAAATAAATAATTCCTTTAACTTCTTGACCCCAATTGTAAAGATCAATAGTTTTTTACCCTTGCTAGTTTGGAAATATTTCTATCCTAAAATAGATGAGGAAGAATTCATTGCCACCTTTAAATTTTCAATTGGTATCACGGCTTTTCCATTTTTCTATCTCCTTCAAGGCTGGCTGATTCATTTGCTTTTGGGAATTAACTATGCTATTAGCTACCTCCTATTCAGTTTTTTAAGCGTCTACCTTTTTACCAAATCAAAATAAATAGCGACTAACCTGAGTCAAAATTTTATATACAACTCCGGTTTCTAGTTAATAATGGACTCCTGAATGAGCCGCTGTACCTTGGTTCTAATATCAGCAGTACCCAGCTTGTTGTTTTCCCTTGTAGGATAAACTCTGTTTGACAAAAACACATATACGATCTCGGTTTCAGGATCCACAAAAGTATAGGTTCCAGTATAACCGCTATGTCCGAAACTTTTAAAAGAAACACATCCGCATGTAGCCATTGCATCATCCAATTGTGGTTTATCAAACCCGAGACCTCTTCTTATACCATCTTCTTCGAAATACCTGTGATTGAATTTATCAAAAGATTCTGGTTTTAAATAACTCTTACCTCCATAATAGCCTTTTTGCAAATACATCTGCATCATTTTGGCCACATCATTTGCCGTACCAAAGAGTCCTGCATTTCCACTAACACCACCCATCAGGGCGGCACCTTCATCATGAACGTTACCTTGTAATAACTGATGCCTGAAAAACTCATCGTTTTCGGTAGGTACGATTCTTGATTTGGGGAAATATTTTAAGGGATTATAAGTCAGGGTTGTGGCACCCAGGGGTCCATAAAAATTATCCTTATTCAACTGATCAATTGGTTTGTTATATTTTTTTTCTAAATAATCGACAAATAAATAGAAGGGCATACCACTATATTTATAAGTCAACTCTTCTCTTTGCGGTGCTTCGGCAATCAACTTAAAAAGTGTATCTCTATAATCTGTGCGTAAATAAAGATCCTCGGCCACTTTAATGCTGTATTTACTTGAATTGGAGCTGCTAAAATATTTTTCCATCGGCACAGCATCTTCCCCTTCTACCATAGTTGTATAGTATGGAATATACGGTTTAAGCCTTCCGTAATGGGATAAGGCCTCTTTTACGGTCACCGTATCTTTATTACTTCCTTCTAATACCGGCATCAAATCGACAAGGGGGTCATCAAGATCAAATTTCCCCTCTTCTTCTGCTTTAATAATCATGGGTAAACCCCCAAGAATTTTTGTAACAGATGCAAGGTCATAAATACTTTTATCGTCCACTTTTTTAATAGAATCATAGGTGTAATATCCATAACTCTTAAGGTAAACCACTTTCCCTTTTCTTGCCACCAACACCTGCATCCCTGGGGCCATGGAAGAATCGATCACTTCTTTGGCAATTGAATCAATTCTGGCCAATTGTCGACTATCCATCCCAACATCTTCAGGGATCGAATAACCAAGTCGGTCAATACCCGATAAATGCAAACCATACCCAACTGGAAAATCATCATTGATTTTAACCGGTAATGCCCCTTTTATGTCTAAAGCTCCGAATATCATTTGGGCCGACAAGTCTTGAGCCAAGGGTGTGTTTTGATACGAAACAATAACGCTTTCAATATTGTCAAATGATTTTATCTTCAATAAACTGTAAGGGCTGGCAAATATATCCAGTACAACCCTATGGTTTCTTGCTATGTCATCCAGGATAAGCAGGTCTTTGTCATCTAATTTATAGTTGGCATAGGCACCATAGCTTGTGTGAAATCCAATGATCACAGTTTCATATGCCTGCAATTTTTTTGAAATTTCCTGTAAATTAGCGCCCGTTATCACGTCCACCTTAGTATAGTCATTAAGGCGTTTAATAAAGGTTTTATTATCGTATTTCCCAAACTTCAGATAAGCCACTTTATTATTCTCAAGTTTTTTTATGGGTAATGTTTCTTTTTTGTTTTGTACCAAGGTCACTGAATTTTCTACGAGTCGTCTTATAAGCAGATCATCCTCAACGGTGTGCAGATCGGTCATCAGGTTTTCAACTTTCAGCGGAACGAAATGATGTAAACCTGCCCAGTATTTGGTTTTTAATATCTTTCTTACTGACTCATCCAACCTGGCCTCGGTCAATTCACCTTTGGCAACTGATTTTTTAAATAAAGCTATGGATTTCACCACATTCAAAGGAACATCCAGTAAGTCATTACCAGCTAGTATGGCCTGTAAATTAATTTCTTCAGAAGAAGCAAAATCAGCCGAACCTTTCATGTTTAAAGCATCAGTTATGATAAGGCCCTTAAAGCCCATCTTTTCTTTGAGCAATCCTGTAACAATATTATAGGATAAGGAAGATGGCAGGCTTGCATTGGGCTCCAGCGCCGGAACACTTAAATGAGCGATCATAACGCTACCGATTCCTTCTTTAAATATTTTTTTGTACGGATATAGTTCTAAGGTATCAAGCCTTATAGTATCATGAGTTATTGAAGGCAAGGTTTTGTGAGAATCCTGAGCCGTATCCCCGTGTCCGGGAAAGTGTTTTGCACAAGCCATAATATTTTGACTTTGTAATCCTTTGGTAAATGCTATGGCTTTTCTGGTAACATTTTCCTTGCCTTCTCCATAAGACCTATTCCCAATTACGGGGTTTTTAGGATTGGTGTTGACGTCAACCACCGGGGCAAAATTTATATGAACTCCTTCCCTCTTCATGTGCCTGCCCATATACTGGCCCATATCATAGAGTAGTTTATCGTCCCGGATGGCACCTAAAGCCATATTATAAGGAAATGCCACGGTGTTTTTCAACCTCATACTCAAACCCCACTCTCCATCAATACCTATTAAAAGGGGTACTTTCGAAAGCGACTGGTACTTATTGGTAAGCTCCACCTGTTTTATGGCCTGGTCCTGAAAGAAAATCAGGGCACCTATATGATGCTTTGTAATCAGATTCGTGATAAACTTTTCGTGTTCAGCATCCTTATTGGTATAGGCCGCCACCATAAATAGTTGACCAATTTTCTGGTCAATATTCATAGTTCTCATGATGCTGTCTACCCATCGGTCCTGGGCAATACTGTCTTTGGTTTTTAAAGGATCTGTTTGCGCGCTAATTTGTAAGGCAAACAACATAACAATAAGAAATATAAGCTTATTCATTAGTCTGAATTTAGGTGATTAAAAGCTATGGGTTTGGAGTAAAATAAATTGTCGCCAATAGGTCATTTGAACTCTCATGGCAGTAAAATTTTAATTAAAATAACGATTGTGCCAGCTCATTTCAGCAGGAATTTCCCAAGATAAATCCAATTCTTTTTTTGTTTGTACTAAATTATTGAACACTGGAGTGTCAGGGTGAATTTTATCTTCCTTTACATACTTCTGAAATTCACTCAGAGAAACTATATTGATATGATCCCCATCTTTAAAAGCCGTATTCATTTTATTGAGCAATTCAACCTGGTATTCCCTCTCAAAAGCTTTAAATATATGTGTAGAAGCGTCTATGGAACATCCCGATACCTGATTAAAAGATTCATCCACTGCAAGGATTATAAAATGCTTGTACTTGATTTCATAAGAGCCCTTTAGGTCATCTCCATGTCTGGTCCATTCTTCAATAAACACCCTTAATTTCGCGCTGATCTCATTCATTTCCTCTTCGTCAAATTCTCTGCTGGATTGATAAACCCATACTCTTGACGAATCCTTTAAACTTTCAAAATCTACATACATACTTATACCTTTTTATTGAATTTATTTTTTAAATCATCAAGTGTACTGATCTGTTTTTTTGCGGTCATACTTTCCTTAATACTAGTCAGGACCTTTTTTGTATACAAAGGAAAATCCGCATTTTGAATCCAATTGTGATAGCCTGGGTTTTCTCTGAAAACATCCGTAACCTTTCTACCTTTGTATTTACCAAATGAGAATACCTTTTCATCATCCGGCCCCAAGAGAATAAATCCGGCAAAATCAGCTCGCTTTTGATGTGAAGAAAATTCGCTTAGAAAATCTACGTCATTTTCAAGGTCTTCATATTTTGCGATTTGCGCTTCTAAAATTTCATAGGTTGCCATTGTATCAGCTTCAGCGGAATGAGCATTCTCAAGGTTTTTACCACAATAGAATTCATATCCGGCACCGAGGTTTCTTTGTTCTTTTTTGTGAAATATTACCTGAACGTCAATTGCTTTTCTGTCGTGCATGTCAAAATTTACCTCGGCCCTTAACATCTCCTCAGCAAGCAGAGGAATATCAAATCGATTTGAATTGAAGCCTGCAAGATCACAGCCCTCAATCATGGTACTCACTTTGGCTGCCAGTTCCGAAAATTTAGGTTCCGTGACGACTCTTTCGTTTGTGATCCCATGTATATCAGAAGCTTCCTTAGGAATTTCGATCTCCGGATTCACCAAACGCGTCCAACTTTCTTTATTCCCATTGGGAAAAACCTTTAATATTGATATTTCTACGATTCTGTCTGTCGCTATTTGAATTCCAGTCGTTTCCAGGTCAAAGAATACAATGGGTCTGTCTAATTTAATGTTCATCTATTTGAAATGAAATAATTAATATTTTTAATAATTAGAACGTCGTATTCGCGTCCCATGCTTCCAGGTAATCTCCTACTCTTTTAGCAAACATGCTTCCCAAAGCACCATTCACGACCCGATGGTCATAGGAATGAGAGAGGATCATTTTATGCCTTATACCTATCAAATCTCCTTCAGGAGTTTCAATGACAGCCGGCATCTTTCTTATTGATCCCAGGGCCAAAATACCTACCTGAGGCTGGTTAATTATGGGTGTTCCCATAATACTACCAAAAGATCCCACATTAGTCACGGTAAAGGTTCCCCCTTGCACGTCATCGGGACTTAATTTACCCGTTCTAGACCTTCTGGCAAGATCATTAACAGCTTTGGTCATCCCTACCAGATTCAATTGATCGGCCCTTTTAATTACAGGAACAATCAGATTGCCGTCTTCCAGGGCGGCAGCCATTCCTAAATTAATATCTTTATGTTTTATGACTTTATCACCATCAAGAGATATGTTCATCATAGGGAAATCTCTTATTGCTTTGGCAATGGCTTCCATAAAGATGGGGGTAAAAGTAATTTTTTCGCCTTCTCTTCTTTGAAATTCATCCTTTACCTTTTCTCTCCATTTAACCACGGCAGTTACGTCTACCTCCACAAAACTTTGAACATGAGCTGAAGTTTGTAAAGAATCAACCATGTGCTTAGAAATCAGTTTTCCCATTCGGGTCATTTCAATTACCTCGGCTCCAGCTTGATTGATAACGGGTTTTGCCATAGGTGGAACAGGCTTTGTTTGAACAGGCTCCTGAGTTAGCCTAGGGCTTGCCTGGTTTTTCACTTTAGGGCTTCTACTATTTATAAAGGCCAATATATCATTCTTGGTAACTCTATTATCTTTCCCGGTTCCTATAATGGATTCCAAATCTGATTGAGACAAACCTTCTGTTTTAGCAATGTTTTTCACCAAGGGGGAATAAAATTTTCCCGAAGTAGATTTCAGGTCGGCTACAACACTTTCTACTTGCTGACTTATTTCTTTGACTGAAGCAGTCGTAACTATATCAGAGGAAACATCCTTTATTTCTAATGGCTTTTCTTGCTGCTCTTCGGCAACATCCACTCCTTCGGTTTCAATAACAGCAATAACCTGGCCCACTCCTACCACATCATCCACTTCAAAAAATCTTTCTAACAAAACGCCTTCCACCTCACTGGGAACCTCAGAATCAACCTTATCTGTGGCTATTTCCACAATGGCTTCATCCAATTCAATGGTGTCGCCCACCTCTTTTAACCATGCAGTGATGGTAGCTTCAGCAACACTTTCGCCCATTTTTGGCAATTTCAATTCAAATTTTGACATTTTGATGCTATTTTAGGGGCAAATTTAAGAAATAAAATAGATACTATTTAGGAGTTTTTAACTATATAAACTTTAACTGAAATATTTACAATTAATACAACTGTTTATTGCGGATATAAAAAACTTTCGCATTTAAATCAAGAGAAAAATCTGATTCTACATTTTGGATGATCTTTTATCGCAGATAATTGACTTATCTAATCTTCTTTTTTCGCCTT
>JAUXCI010000164.1 GCA_030618945.1 Flavobacteriaceae bacterium | reverse complement strand
GAGGAAAGGGAAGGTTCCATCATTTTGATTTTGAAGAAACCCCTGAATTAGTTGAGCATCGAAAGCAATATCCGTTTATTCTTACAACGGCGAGACAACTGGAACATTATAACGCCGGGACCATGACCAGAAGAACTGACAATCAGGAAATATCTCCCATGGACTATCTAGAAATCAATCCATTAGATGCTGCGTCAAAAGACATAGGTGCCAATGATATGGTGAGAATTTTCTCAGATCGTGGAAGCGTTAATATTCCTGTTAAACTAACTTATCTTGTAAAACCCGGAGTAGTTCGAACTACCTTCCATCAACCGGAGGTTTTTATCAATATGATCACCGGCAATATTGGTGACGAATACACCATGACTCCTGAGTACAAGGTGGTTGCAGTTGATTTTGAGAAAATTTAAATCTTTTGGATTGATGAATTGAGCTTGAATTATATTAAAGCTTTTTATTTAAACATTTAGTTCTAGGCCGTCAAAAGCAAGAAACACATTTTCAGGTAATTGTTCAGATACTTTTTTGTGAAATCCAAGGCGGCTACTGATATGGGTCAAATAAGCTCTTTTAGGATTGACCTTTGCAATAAAATCCAGGGCTTCCTCTAAATTAAAATGTGTAGGGTGAGCTTCAATTCGAAGGGCATTGACAATAAGTACGTCCAAATTATTTAACTTTTTCATTTCTTCTTCCTCAATATTTTTCGCATCAGTTATATAGGCCATATCGTCTATTCGATAAGCCAATATTTTTAAATTGCCATGCATTACTTCTATAGGAATCACTTTTTTTCCGGATAGTTCAAACGGATTGTTGCCAATCACATTCAAAAATACCTTAGGAGCACCTGCATATCTACCTTCTATTGTAAAAATATAAGCAAATCTTTCCTTAAGGTTTGCCGCAACCGCCTGATCACAATAAAATTGAACTTCTCCATATCGTTGGGAAAAAGGTCTTATATCATCCAAACCCGCAGTATGGTCTGCATGAAAGTGTGTAAACAAAATTCCACTTAAATGATTAAGACCTGTTCTTAATAATTGTTGCCGAAAATCAGGTCCGCAATCAATCACATAGGTGCCTTTATCCCATTCCAATAAAATTGAAGAGCGCAATCTTTTATCTTTTAAATCCTTTGACAAACAAACTTCGTGTTTGGAACCTATAACAGGAATTCCTTGTGACGTTCCAGTGCCTAAAAAGGTGATTTTCATACAAAAAATAATTTGCGCTAATTTAACATTTAATACGCATAATTCTTAAAGATATGGCCAGATTAATATTTAATAGACAAACAATAATTCATTCTAATTTCAGTATGAAAATTCTATAGTTACCTCCGTCTATTTTCATTTTAATTTATTTTGGTTTACTTTGTTACAAAATGATTTATATCAGTATTTAGACTTTATTTAAATTCTAAATTTATCCCCAAATCAAAATTCAAAACATGAAAATAGGTGTATTAAAGGAGCCTGAAAAAAGCGAGAAAAGAGTTTCAATATCTCCAAAAATTGCCAAACTACTCGTTGACAATGGCTTTGAAGTAATCGTTGAGGACGAGGCAGGGTCATCATCAAAATTTACAAATTCTGACTATAAAGAAGTAGGTGCTACTGTTGAAATGAGAGGGGCCGTTTATAAGGAATGTGACGTTCTTGTAAAAATTAATCCATTCGATGAAGATGGCTTAAAACTAATTGACAAAAAACACATCCTTATATGTCAGCTTTTCCATAAATCACATCCCGAAATCGTCAAAAAAATAGCTGATAAAGGAGCGACCATCTTTTCTATGGATGCGCTTCCCAGAATTTCCAGAGCTCAGGATATGGACGTATTGAGCTCTCAAAGTAATTTGGCAGGCTATAAGGCGGTAATAAAAGGAGCTTATGAAATGACCAAAATATTCCCCTTAATGATGACTGCTGCTGGGACTATCACCCCATCAAGAGTTTTAATATATGGAGTTGGTGTTGCAGGTTTACAGGCTATTGCCACAGCGAAACGTCTGGGTGCAATAGTAGAAGCCACTGACATCAGATTGGAGACTAAAGAACAGGCTGAGTCGCTTGGAGCCAAATTCATTACTGTAGAAGGTAATGATGATGACTCAGAAAAGGGTTATGCCAAGGCAGCATCACCCGAATATGCAAAAAAACAAAAGGAGGCAGTTGATCAATCTTTATTTAAAGCTGATCTTGTCATTACAACAGCCATGGTTCCCGGTCGAAAATCACCAGTATTAATAACTGAAGATCAAGTAAAACAAATGAAAAACGGTTCCGTTATAATCGATCTCGCGGCGGCACAAGGTGGTAACTGTGAACTAAGCAAGTTTAATAAGCCTGTTATAAAAAATGGCGTAAAAATATTTGGAACAACTATAGCACCTGAAAGCGTTTCTACCAACGCTAGTGATCTATATGCCAAAAATATGTTCAATTTCATCATGTTTCTCACTGAGAATAATGCTTTCAAATATGATTTGGAAGATGAAATAACAGATGAAACCTTAATCGTTAAAGATGGTGTTATTAGAAAAACTTAAAACAAATAAATATGAATGTCTTAATTGAATTTATTAGTGAAAACCTTCAAATGATTTACATTGTCATCTTGATGATTTTTGTAGGTGTTGAAGTAATTGGTCACGTCCCAGCAGTTTTGCACACCCCTTTGATGTCAGGAGCAAATGCAATTCACGGGGTAGTAATCATTGGAGCTATTTTGGTAATGCTTAGAGCTGAACCAGATAATATCCTGGGACTATCCCTGGGTTTTGTTGCCGTATTACTGGGAACCCTAAATGTGGTTGGTGGCTTTGTAGTAACCGACCGAATGTTGGAAATGTTTAAAAAGAAAAAATAATGGAATATATATTCAGCCTAGAGTTTATTTATCTGATCGCATCTGTTACTTTCATTTTGGGATTAAAAATGCTCGGCCATCCGGAAACGGCCCGAAGAGGAAATTTAATTGCGGCCTTTGGTATGACCTTAGCCATTTTGGGTACAATTATTTTATACCAGGGAGAAGTGGCTTCAATAATTTATTATTTGATTGGTGCGGCCATTCTAATTGGTACCATCATAGGATGGGGTATTGCCAGAAAAGTGGGAATGACCAAAATGCCCGAACTCGTATCCGTATTTAACGGAATGGGAGGAGCAAGTGCTGCTCTTATTGGATTGATCGAATTCAATCATTATGTAGGAGAACAATTATCGATTTTAACCATTATTGCCGGAGTTATTATAGGTAGTATTTCCTTTTCTGGAAGTATGATTGCCTGGGCAAAACTGAATGGAACTCTCAATAAACCAATACGCTTGCCAAAATATAATATTTTAAATAATATGATGCTGGCTGCTATTCTACTCTTTGGAGTTTATGTGGTTGTAACTGGTACTGATAGTCAAATTTATCTTTACCTAATATTTTTTGCTGCCCTTGCTTATGGTGTCTTATTTGTTTTGCCTATTGGAGGAGCAGACATGCCGGTAGTTATTTCTTTACTCAATTCATTTACTGGATTAGCCGCAGCTTTTGGCGGATTCCTATACGGTAATATGGTCATGTTAACCGGTGGTATTTTAGTAGGCTCAGCAGGTACCATTCTAACCCTTGCAATGTGTGACGCTATGAACAGGCCCTTGGCCAGTGTTATTTTTGGTGCTTTTGGTGAAGGAACGGTGGATTCAGATGCCACCAGCAAATCTGTTTTGGGAACCATCAAGAAAACAACACCCAGCGATGCTGCAATAATGTTAAATTATGCGAACAAAGTTATAATTGTTCCTGGCTACGGTCTTGCTGTAGCGCAAGCACAACATGTTATTCATGAACTTGAATTATTACTGGAAAAAAAGGGGGTTGGAGTTAAATATGCCATTCATCCTGTAGCAGGAAGAATGCCTGGTCATATGAACGTATTACTGGCCGAGACCAACGTAGATTACGACAAACTGATTGAAATGGAAGACATCAATTCTGAATTCCAAAACACCGATGCTGTATTGGTTGTTGGAGCTAATGACGTTGTTAACCCTGCTGCTCACAATGATCCCGCCAGCCCTATTTACGGCATGCCAATTCTTGATGTTGAAAATTCAAAAAGTATTATTATCAACAAACGAAGTATGAATCCAGGCTATGCAGGAATTGAGAATGAATTGTTCTATAACCAGAAAACTTCCATGCTCTTTGGCGATGCCAAAGATGTTTTGACAAAACTAGTACACGAATTAAAAAACATGTAAAATTCGAATCTTATGGCTTACACCCTCCTCTGTTGAGGGTGTAAATAATAATGTAAAAAACTATTCTTATCTAAATCTTGATTATATTTGCTCAAAAAGATTCAGGTATGGCATTTATTAAAGGTGATAAAGAACTAGAACATGTTCTATCGGTAAAGCACAAGTCACTTAGAGTTAATTTGAATGAGCATATCTATGGAACTTTTGCAGAAATAGGTGCCGGTCAGGAAACGGTACGGCATTTTTTCAGAGCCGGAGGAGCATCAGGTACCATTGCAAAAGCTATGTCAGCTTATGACAAAGACTTTTCAGACGCCATCTATGGAATAGAAACTGATCAGCGCTATGTTACAGAATCTCGTTTGAGAAAGATGCTGCATCATGAAGTTGAACTGATTGAAGACCGCTTAGATCGCGACAAGCATCCTAACAAAATATTCTTTTCTTACGCCAATACAGTAACCACTATTGATTTTGCCAAGAACTTCAAAGGACATGGATGGGTTGGAATAAGGTTCCAGATGGACCCACTTGAAGATTACAACGAAATAGTTTTACACGTTCGCTTCAAAGAGAATGAATCAAGATTGCAGCAAGAAACATTAGGTATGTTGGGTGCTAATCTGATTTATGGTGCTTTTTATTTAAATGACAATCCTAAGGATCTTTTGAAATCCTTCCATGATAATATAGGACATGATACCATTGAAATTGATATGGTTGATTTTTCAGGTCCGAGATTTATGTATGTAGACAACAGGTTAATGAGCTTGCATTTACTGAAAAATGGAATGACCAATGCTGTTATGTTTGGGCCGGAAGGAAATAATTTATTGCCTGCACAGCAACTTTACAAAAAAAACATTCTCGCTTTACGTGGAAGTTACCGACCTGTAACAAGGGTTAATATGGAGATTTATGAAGAATCGAAAAAAATGTTCTTTTCTGACAAAAGAGTTACAGAAGCGAACACACATGTGATTTTTGAAATTACTTTGGCTAATTTAAGATCTGAAGGAAAGATTAACGAAAGAGATTTTTTAGATAGGGCGGAATTACTTTGCTCCCTGGGTCAAACGGTTATGATCACCAATTTTCAGGAATATTATAAACTTGTTGATTATTTCTCTGAATTTACAAAAGCCCGGATGGGCTTAGCCATGGGCGTATACAATCTGATCCAGATTTTTGATGAAAAATATTACAGAGATTTAAGCGGAGGAGTACTCGAAGCCTTTGGTAAACTTTTTTATAAGGATTTGAAAATTTACCTGTACCCTTTGAAGGACCTTGAAACTGGTGAAATTATAACGAGTGCCAGTCTAAAAGTACATCCCAGGATGAAAGAGTTGTACAAGTATTTCAAATTTAACGGAAGAATTGCGGATCTGACTAAATTTGATCCTGAAATTTTAGAAATATTTTCTAGAAAAGCTTTTAAAATGATTGTTGGAGGAAAAAAGGGATGGGAAGAAATGCTACCCGATGGTGTTCCCAAAATAATCAAAGACAAACGTTTGTTTGGCTACAACAGAAGGAGGCATGAAAGCAAACGAAAAGCAGATTAAATAAAAAAGGATGGTTTTAAATCCATCCTTTTTTTTTATCCTTCCATAATTTGTGCGGTGTGGTGTTTTGTCTTCACTTTTATGATGATATTTTCAATAATGCCATTTTCGTCAATAACAAAAGTGATTCTGTGAATTCCATCGTAGGTTT